>JAEEPV010000329.1 GCA_016284975.1 Solobacterium sp. | reverse complement strand
GATCAACGACCCGGGCCAGATCTTAGTTCTGGGATGCTGTTTCCAGCAGCTGTTTCATCTCAACGGCTGTGTATTCGGCCGGTTTGTTCGTCGCTTCTTCTTTTGGATGCGAAATGCCATGTACGGATAATTTCTGCTTGTCATGCTTGATCTGGTACATCTTCTGATCGGCCTGTGCAAACAGATCTCTCAGGCTGTGCTGATCATCCAGCTGGCCATGAACATATCCATAGGAATATCCGATCGGAATCATTTCCCCGTCTTTTTCAATGACCGGTCGTTTTTCTACCATGGAGTTCAGTTTCTTAACAAATTCCATCTCGGTAAGATCCGGCGCAATGACAAGAAATTCATCTCCGCCATAGCGGTAACAGTGCTCTTTCTGAAAGGTCTGTACCAGAAGCCGTCCGGTCTCGCTCAGGGCATGGTCACCTGCTTCATGACCATAGGTATCATTGATCTGCTTAAAGTCATCAAGATCCATCAGTAATACCGTTACGGCATGACCAAAATAACAGTCGTAGTCATTCCGCAGCGCCATGCGGTTGCGGATACCAGTCAGGGCATCGGTCTCGGATGCCTCCTTCAGCAGTTCCTTTTCATTATTCAGCCGTACATTCAGATCATTGTATGCATGTGCAAGATAACAGAATTCCTTGGCACCGGTTTCCCGGATCGGCCGATCCTCCTTGATCCGTTCCACCGCCCCAAGGATCGGGTTGATTCCAAGATGTATGGTAAGGCCGATCAGAAACAGAATTCCGAAAATCTGCAGAAGAATCATGAACCGGACAAAGTGCTGCATTCTGCGCAGACTTTCCCGCGCTTCATTATCCCGGCTACGTGTCAAAGATTCCAGCGCATCGAGACTGTTCCGCATATCCGTACGGATACTGTCCTTCTGCCTGTAGTATTCATCTCCGAGCACCAGCTTTGTCGCCATCCGCATCTTTTCATCTGCCGACAGTGCCCGGTCTTCTTCCCGCAGCTGTACGGATTGCAGTGCTTCCGGGATACCGGAATAGCCCTTGGCATCGATGACAAGACGCATCGCATAGTATTCCATGTTCATCAGCTCTACGGATTCATCCATCGCTTCCTGAAGCTCTTTCAGAACTTCCGTAATTCTCGGATCCTCAGACATTTTTGCAATTGCGTCTTCCCGGCGTTTCGTCTCATACACCTCGGTAAAGTAATCATTCAAAAAACGCATGTCCCCTTCCACGGTAAAACGCTGCACACACTCCGTCAGATAATCTGACGCATCCATCAGTTCATGCGCTGCCTTCTCTAAAGAAATCTGATCTTCGGTTGTCTCACTGAGGGTCTCAAACGCCGCTGTCATACGATTTGTCATGTAGAACATAAAACCCGACAGGATAACTGCCGCCACGATGATCCATGCATAGATTGTTCGCAGTGAGATTCCGTCTTTCTTCTGATTCATAGAGCGGTTCCTTTCTTTGAAAAAACTTTGTTGTGAAAGTAATATATATTATAAATATATTTTTAGTTTGGACAAATCCGGATTTGTTTCCATCCGTTCCTTTGAGCTTTGGCCTTCCATACAAACAGATCCGGGGAAGTCTCCTGCCCGGATCAGCATCAGTTCGTCAAATATCGTTCTTTGAGAGTTTCCCGCTCTTCCGGTGAAATATGAAGTCCCTCTGAAACAAACGATTCAAAGTTACCGTATCTCTGATCGATTGTTTCATAAGCGGAGTCCAGAAACTCCTTTTCTACCCCGAACAGATATTCCATCGTCTGCGGGGCCTTTCTGGCAAACGGGAACCGTTTCGTCACCTGTTTCTTCTTGTCATCGATATCCGGTCTCAGATTTTCATCAGAGCGCAGATAGTCTTCGAAGATCGTTTCTCTTGGGATGCCAAGCAGCTCTTCCGTGATCATCGCCGCCAGGCCTGCCCGGTCTTTTCCGGCAGAGCAGTGCCACAGCACCGCTTTCTCATGGGGCTCCAGCAGGATCCGTACAAACTTCTCCAGCTGACGGATACTGTATTCCTGTTCGATCATCACGGAATACATGCGGATCATATACTTCTTCGCCGCTTCCGGGTGGAAGAGATAACTGCAGATCACAATCTTATCCAGCAGTTCCCGGCGGCTGATCCCAGGTATGTTTTTTTCCAGCAGCGGAAGCGAAATCGTCTGTACACCTTCCGTGATGTACTGCGGACGTTCTTTGTACTCCATTGGGTCACGCAGGTCTACAACCGTATCGACCTTTTGAAGCAGTTCTGATCGGAACGGTTCGCTGAGATCAGAGATATTGTTGGAACGGATCAGCTTTCCATACCGAATCGACCGTCCGTCAATGGTACGCATCCCGCCAAGATCCCGTACGTTCCGTATATTCGCATACAGATTTTTTTCCGCCATCCCTCTCTCCTTTCCTGTACGAATTCGTTTCGCTTGTCTGGTTCATCCGCCCGCTGTCTCTTCACTCATAATGGCTTTTCACCTGCAGCTTACAGCGGGCATTGCGGGCAGATGGATGATCACTGTCGAGTGATACCCCTTCCGGTATCAGTTTCTGTGCTTCTTCCGCCATATCCGCCGTGAGATCCCGGATCTGATCGGTAATATCTTCATCGCTGTCCATACCGATTGAAAGGATCTCCGGCACAAACCCCAGTGTACTGGACGTATAATATCCGCCGTCAAAGCGGTTTGGGTTCGCCGCAGGATCTGTTACCGGGGAGTTGATCTTGTTTGTGAGATAAACAATTACCAGATCATGATCCGGATCGATCATGACCAGTGTACCGGTCCATCCCTGATGACCGATGGTGCCGGAGCCGGATTCGGTACCGAAGTACCAGGCCCGGTCGTTATCTCCTTCGCGCCACCATCCAAGTCCCCAGTTTGCGTCATTGACCGATTTCGGGGCTGTGAACATATCCATTACATTGCGGGAGAAGAAGCGATGTTCTCCATAACCGCCGCTTAACATGATCGATGCCAGTTTTGCCAGATCCGTCGCATTCGAAAACAGTCCGGCGTGACCGGAAACACCGGCCATGCAGTACCAGGCTTTTTCATCATGTACCTGACCCTGTATTGTTTCGGTACGGAATCCGTCAAAATCCAGCACGCCGTCTCTGGTATTGCCGTTTAATTCCGTCGCGGCACAGTCTTCCTTCTTATACCCGTGCTCCATCGGATTATACGTCAGATGCGTCAGACCAAGCGGTTCATAGAACGTCTTTTTCAGCCAGGTATCCAGATCTTCTCCGGTCGTTTTCTCAACGACATATCCAAGAATCATATAGTCCACATCGGAGTAGACCGTATCGGTTCCCGGTTCATAATCCAGCGGGGTCTTACAGATCATCTCAATTGTTTTTGCCCGGGTTTCTTCTCCGACTTCATTTCCAGCAAACAGCGGATTATCCGGATATTCTTCTTTTGGAACATCATTCCGATACAGTTTCGGTGCACCGTATTTCGGATCCGCCGGGAACCCGCCCTGATGACGGAGCAGATCCCGAACGGTCAGCTCCGCTTTCCAGGATTTGATGGTTGCAAGATCCGGCAGTGCATTCAGGTTCTTTACCGCACCATTGGTATCAACCGGCACCTGTATCGTTTCACTCACGAATTCTTCTCCGAGGAATTCTGTAATTCTGGCATCCAGGCTGATTTTTCCATCGGTCAGCAGTTTCTGAAGCGCATAGTTTGTCGCAAACATTTTACTGACGGAGGCAAGATCATAAAGCGTATCGGTCGTAACCATCGGACTGTCGGTAATGGGAGTTCCATCCGGCAGATAGGAGTTTGTTCTTCCCCACGCATTTTTATAAACCAGTCTTCCATTGCGGATAATGGAAAGCTGTGCACTGGTAAAGCCGTTTTCGATATCGGTTTCGATGATATCGGCAATCAGTGCCAGTGCTTCCGGACGGATCCCTTCTTCTTCCGGTGTTCCTTCCAATACTTCCGGATAAGCTGCGTACACGATAACCGCATCCTTCAGATCCGATGGCGTGATGTTGGAAACCTGTACGGTATTCATGCCATTGATGGAACAGTCTGAGTAATCAAGTACCCAGAGATTTCCTCCCGCAAGTCCTTCCGTATTGACCGGATGCCCGTTGATATACATGCGGAACTGCTCAACCCTGTCCGATACCCGGAAATACAGTTTCCCCTGCCCATGATAACCGGGAAAGCTGTACATACTGTTGAGCGCCAGCGTGTCATCGGTATAGCCTTTCCATTCCGGAAAGCTTACCGGAACGAGGGAATCAATATTCACATCCCCGGCTTCCTGCGGTAAAAGCGCCGCTGCCGCAGATGGTTTCTCTGACGATGCGGAAGGAGCTGCCGGTTCGGTTTCTTCCGGTTGTGATGGCTGCGGAATACCTTTGGAGCAGGAAGAAAGGACAAGTGAAGCGCACAGAGCAAAAAACAATGTGTCTATTTTCATTTTTGTTAATTCTC
>JAEEPV010000038.1 GCA_016284975.1 Solobacterium sp. | reverse complement strand
TCGTATGGTAGAGATCTTAAATGGAACCCGCATGTCCACGCGCTCTGTACTGAGGGTGGTATGGACCAGAATCATGTTTATAAAGCTCTCAAATATATCAATTATGCTTCTTTACGCAAATCTTTTATGAAGCAGCTTCTCGATAAAATGAAAGCGGCTCTTCCTCCAGGTTCAAAGGAACTGAAGGACTTCAAACGTCTGGTTAACACTCTTTACAAAGATGATAAAAATGGTTTCTACGTTTACGCCCGCCCATGAAAAACTGTAAAAACGGTAAAGATCAGGTTGTTAAATATATGATCCGCTATGCCGGGAAACCTGCTATGGCGCAAAGCAGGATTACAGGTTATAACTTCCACTCCAGAACTATTAGTTATTTCTATGTTGACCATAAATCAAATGAACGGGTTTCTGTTGATAATGAACCCATCTTCCGGTTCATGCTGAAACTGATACGTCACATCCCCCATCCGCAGTTCAAAATGATTCGTTATTACGGTATTTACGCCACATGTGACCACAGTCATAAACAGGCAGTAAAAAGAAAACTGAAGCGACAAAATCGCTATAAATTGGATCATGATCAGCCGAAACACTATCGGCTGAATCTGATCAGCACATTCGGTGTGGACCCACTTCTGTGTACGTGTGGGCACTACATGGAATTTGTTGACGCATATATTCCGTCTCGGTTTAAGGGCGGCGGTGAGCCCCCGTAGATGCAATTCCGGTTCAGCTAATTCATGTCGCTGTCTTCGAAGAGGTTTGAGCAGACCTGGCCTGGATAAGGGGCAAAACTGCTTACGAGCTGAATATTAAAGCCAGATACGATGCAGTCATACCTGGCCCCCAAAAAACATCCGCACGCAATTTCGAACTCACATGCAGTACACATATATATGTGTTTAAATTTTAACCGATTTTTACACCTTTTTGTCGTACCTTCAGATTTTCAAACGTTTTTATCCGTCAAGAGAACTTTCCTAGTCAATAAACAAAGAACAGCAGGACCTACTTTCTGCTGTTCTCTGTTAAGGAGGGGTAAGATATCCGTTTTCCTGGTTACTCAGCGCGGCCCTATCCTGTGGCCACTGTGATAGTAAACCGGTACACTATCAATTTAACCGATTTGCTTCCGTTTGTCAAACGTTTTTGGCGAAGATTATGATATTTCTATAAAATATCGTATTTTTCTGCATTTTTCACATCTTGCATCATTGACAAAATACGAAGAAAGTTCTACCTTAACTGTATAAACCGGTTAACGTGGGGGCTTTGATATGAGTGGAAGAATTACAATTAATGATATTGCAAAGCTTGCCGGTGTTTCGAAAACTACTGTTTCTTTCTATCTGAACGGAAAGTTTGACAAAATGTCTGAAGAAACCCGGGCACGCCTGGAAGAAGTAATTGCACGGACGAATTACTATCCAAATACCATTGCACGGTCTCTTAACTATAAGCAGACGCACCTGATCGGCGTTGTGATTGGTGATATCACAAACTCCTTTGCGAATCAGATCGTAAAAGGGATTGATGATTTTTCGCGTAAAGCGGGCTATCAGATGATCGTTGGTTCCAGCGGCTATCTGCTGGAAAACGAGCGTCGCTGCATCACAGGCATGGCCGCTATGGGTGTGGATGGATTTATTGTTCAGCCAACGGTTCACTTTGAGACCATGTGGAAAGAGATGAACATTCAGAAACCGATTGCCTACTTTGATTCTCCCAACCCATCCAGCAGTACGCTCTGGGTAAAAACAAACAACTATGAAGCAGTATATGACGCAACGGAAAAACTGGTTTCCGAAGGTTATGACCGGTTCCTGATGATCACTGCGGATCCATATGTTCTGCAGACCCGAATGGAACGTAACCGCGGCTTCACGGATTGCCTTGAACTGAATAAGAAATCGTATGAAACGCTTCTGGCAGATGACAGAACAACGAAAGAATATCTGGAAGAAAAGCTGAAGCCGTATCTGGAATCCGATCAGACAACTGCTATCTTTGTATGCAATAACTGGCTGCTGGACAAAGTATACCTTGTTCTGCGCCATTACCCCGAATTGATTCCCGGAAAGATCGGTCTGATTGGGTTCGATTCTCTGGAATGGACTGAGCTTGTATCACCTTCCATCACAACGATCGTGCAGCCCGCGTATGAGGAAGGACAGGCCGCTGCCAGAATCCTGATCGATCGTATTGAAGAACATAACGATGAGGCGCCGAATGTGATCCTGAAATGCCGGATCAACGAACTTGAAAGCACCCGTCGTATTAATGGATAAAAAAGAAAAAGAGGAATGAGAAAATGGAACTATTAAACAAGAACATCACAAACCCTGTCGACCGCCCTGTCAAAGTAGCCCAGTTTGGCGAAGGTAACTTCCTTCGCGCTTTTGTGGACTATATGATTGATATCGCCAACGAAAAAGGACTGTTCGACGGCAGCATCGTTCTGATCCGTCCGATCGGATTCGGCGATATCGATCACATGTTTCTGGATCAGGACTGTCAGTACACCCTGCAGCTTCGCGGACGTGTAGAGGGCGAGCCATATGTCGAAACACGCCAGATCACTTCCGTAAAGAACATCGTTTCACCCTTCCGTGATTATGAGGAATATATCAGTACTGCGAAAATCGATACGCTTCGCTTTGTCGTATCCAATACAACCGAAGCAGGTATTGTATACAATCCGGAAGACCGTTTCGAAGAGAAACTGAACATCACCTTCCCGGCAAAACTCACACAGTTCCTTCTGACCCGTTATGAAACATTCAACGGTGATCCGGAAAAAGGACTGGTAATGCTGCCGGTGGAACTGATCGATGATAACGGAATTGAGCTGAAGAAATGCGTTATGAAGTATATCGATCTCTGGAATCTGGATGAAGGATTCCGGAACTGGGTCGATCAGGCATGCATCTTCACCAGCACACTTGTAGACCGTATCGTTACAGGTTATCCAAGAGCCGATGCCGAAAAGATCTGGAATGAGCTTGGTTATCAGGACAACATCCTCGACACCGCTGAGCCCTTCGCGCTTTGGGTAATTGAATCCGAAAAGGATATCTCCAAAGAATGGCCGATGGATCAGGCACTGCAGGACAAGACCGGTATGGATGTCATCTTTACCGATAATCAGAAACCGTACAAACAGAGAAAAGTACGTATTCTCAACGGTGCACATACATCCTTTGTTCTGGCTTCCTATCTCAAGGGCAACGATTTCGTCAACCAGTCCATGCAGGATCCGATCATGAAGGATTTCATGCTGAAGACCATTCATGAAGAAGTTATTCCGACACTGACGCTTCCGAAAGAAGATCTCGAACAGTTCGCAGACGCTGTCGTTGACCGCTTTAACAATCCGTTCATCCAGCACAGTCTGCTTGCGATCGCACTGAATTCGGTTTCCAAGTGGAAGGCGCGCTGCCTGCCATCCTTCCTTGGCTATGTTGAACGTTTTGGAAAACTTCCGGAACGTCTGACATTCTCCATTGCCTCTCTGATGGCGTTCTATTCCTCCACCAATCTTACAGACGGCGTTCTGAAGGGAACACGCGGCGAAGATACATATGATATCAAGGATGATCCTGCAGTTCTGGAGTTCTTCCGTGACAACAGCGCGAAAGACACCCGTGAATTCGTACATGCATATCTTTCGAATACTGCATTCCATGGCCAGGATCTTACAGTGATAGCCGGTCTGGAAGACAAGGTAACCGAATACCTCGATGTGATCCGCAGTGAAGGGATGGAAAAGGCCCTTGAAAAATATTTCGGCTGATTATGCAGAAAGCAGTAAAAATCCATTCCAAGGATAATGTAGCAGTGGCACTTCAGCCTCTATGCAAAGGCGAGACATTGACCTTCGGCGATCTCAGCGTCGTTCTGCAGGAAGACATTGAACAGGGACACAAGTTCTCTCTCTGTGATCTTCCTGAAAATACCAACATTATCAAATACGGCACCGTTATTGGCCATACGGTCAAAGCGGTTCTCGCTGGATCCCATATCCATGTTGAAAACATTAAGACCAATCTCGGTGAACTGCTGGAATACACTTACAGTCCCGAGCGGTTTGAACAGCCGGAAGCGGAAGGCAGAACCTTCAAAGGTTTTGTACGCAGCAATGGCGATGTCGGTATCCGCAACGAGATCTGGATCATCCCTACCGTCGGATGTGTAAACAATATCGTTCAGAAACTGGAGCAGCTCGCTCAGCCTCTGATCCGCCGTTCCATTGACGGGATTCATGCATTTACGCATCCTTACGGATGCTCGCAGATGGGCGGTGATCAGGAAAACACGCGTAAGATTCTCGGCAATCTGATCACACACCCGAATGCCGGCGGTGTTCTGGTACTTGGACTTGGATGCGAAAACTCCAACATTGATGTTCTGAAACCGTATATCGGCACATATGACCCGGAGCGTGTACGCTTTGTGGTTGCCCAGCAGGAAGAAGATGAAATCGCCGCATGCATGACACAGCTTGAAGAGCTTGCGGCAATCGTATCCAAAGATGAGCGTACCGAGTGTCCTGCTTCAAAGCTGCGCATTGGCCTTAAGTGTGGTGGATCGGACGGTCTTTCCGGCATTACTGCAAATCCGGTGGTCGGTCGTTTCTCTGACCTTCTTGTGGCAGATGGCGGTACGACTGTACTGTGTGAAGTTCCGGAGATGTTCGGTGCTGAAGTTCAGCTGATGAACCGTGCGGTCAATGAAGCAGTGTTTGAAAAAACTGTTGCTCTTATCAACAACTTCAAAGAATACTTCACCGCTAATCATCAGACCATCTATGAGAATCCCTCACCCGGCAACAAAGCCGGAGGAATCTCCACCCTGGAAGACAAATCCAACGGGTGTGTTCAGAAAAGCGGAAGCGCAGTCGTTTCCGATGTACTGGAATACGGTGACCGGCTTGAGAAGAATGGCCTGAACCTGCTTTCCACGCCGGGAAATGACCTTGTCGCCGCAACCGCAGAAGCTGCCGCAGGATGTCAGATGGTACTGTTTACGACCGGGCGGGGAACCCCGTTTGCGACAGCTGTTCCGACCATAAAGATTGCAACGAACTCCCGGCTTGCCAATAACAAGAAAAACTGGATCGATCTGAATGCCGGAAGAGCAATTGAAGACAGCTCGATCGAAGGTGTCGGTGAAGAGCTCTATGATCTGGTGATTGAAACAGCCAACGGAAAGAAATGCCGTTCAGAAGAAGCGGGATATCACGATATCGCAATCTTCAAGCAGGGCGTCACGCTCTAAAAAAAGGTCACCTGCGGTGACCGGGTTAAACACTGAGCACTAACGATTGTTGGTGCTCATTTTATAATTTGAGTAATGATAGATACCGAACTATATACAATTGATCTTCCGGATAATCTTTTGTGCTGTGATGATAACAACTATGATCCTGACAAACCAAGAATGAAAACAATTCTTTGGGATCATTATGACTGGTTTGTCGAAATGGATCAGACCGGGAAAGCTCGTCCTGTTGTTCTGGATAATGTGCAAAAGACCCTCCTCTGTAACACCATTTGTCTTGGATTTGATGTTTTTGAATGCCCTAATTGCGGTAACGAAATGATATTCCACAGGAAATGTCATTCTCGTTTCTGCACATCCTGTAGCGTCAAATATCAGAAGGCACCCGCTATTCGGGCAGAAACCATGTGTCTTGA
Organism: Solobacterium sp.; assembly: GCA_016284975.1. Lineage (GTDB taxonomy): Bacteria > Bacillota_I > Bacilli_A > Erysipelotrichales > Erysipelotrichaceae > Bulleidia. The sequence goes on along the minus strand of JAEEPV010000038.1, from coordinate 6,258 downwards.
TACCCAGCACCGTCATATTGTATTCACCATTCCCGAAGAATACAGAATCCTCTTCCGCAAAGACCGATCGGCTTTGAATCTTCTTTTTATCGCCGCCAGAAACACCATATGCAAAATAACAAACGAAAGCATCTATCGGAAAGAAAAGCGGAAGCGAAGTAAAACCGGAAAGCTCCACAACGATAAAGATGATACATATCTTTATCGTAACTTTCAAAATGCCATGGTCTTTGGAATGATCGCAACCATTCATACATTCGGACGGGATCTGAAATGGAATCCTCATATCCACGCACTCGTTCCGGAGATGATCTACGATCCGGTCAATGATTGTGTCAAGCCATTCCATCACTTCAACTTCACCAGTCTTCGCAAGACCTGGCAGTATGAGGTAAATCGCCTGCTAAAACAACAATTTGGCAGAGATTTCATCCCATACGCAAAAAGAAGTTATATAAACCAGGACAAAGGGTTCTATGTATATGCCAGATACACCAGAGACGATCCCGAAACATCCAACAGATCATATTCCAAAGATATCGCTGGATGTGTCTGTTATAGGATGCGTTACGCCGCCCGCCCTGCCATGGCAGAAAGCAGACTTATCTCCTATGATAAGAAAACAAAAACTGTTGCCTGGTATTACAACGATCATAAGACCGAAAAACGTGAAGTCGTAGTTGAACCAGCAATCGAGCTTCTCAAGAAGATGATCATACATATTTCGGATGAAGGATTCCGCTGTGTCCGGTACTACGGCTTCTACAACAATAAGAAAAAGAATCAGCTTGAGCGCATTTATGAGTTGATGGGCAATGAAAAGAAACGTTCCAGAGACAAGCGCAAAAGAGAACAGCAGCGGAAAGAAAAACTCCGCAAACTCCGTCTTCGCACCTCTGTATGTGATACATTCAACAGGGACATCCTATTATGTAAATGTGGTTTCATTATGAAATACACAGATACTTACAACCCGTTGAAAGGAATAACCAATGACCGAACATACCGACAAAAATGTATTGATGAAGTGCGTGAAATGCGGATACCAAGAATACCTCCCGGCAGAGGATCTCCGATCTCTGCGGGATTTATATAAAATGAAGCCGGAAGACGAAGATACTGTTCTCTGTCCTTTCTGCCTTAACAATATGTATCGAGTAGATTCACTGATTTTCAAATAATAATCTTATTCTTGTTTTTCACGCAGATTTTCATAATGTTTTAATCACCAGCATTTGACTCTTGGTCAGTCATTTCGTTTTGTCAGACGCATTGAAATTCTTAAAATAGAAACAAAATCCGCCCCGCATCCCTTCATGATTCGTCTTTTTTACATAGATATCGCATTCTTTTCCGGTTTCCGGGGATCGTTTGTCAGCTCGTTAACCGGTTTATTACGGTCGGATGCGGTCATGTGAATGAACAGGGCATATCAATGATTTGAAATCAAATTAACGTTTTCTTACGGTAAATAGAATGTCTCTCAGAAGAAGGGGTAGTATACGACAGCGCAAACCACAGCCTGTTTTTCTCAGGCTGATACCATGAGATTATTACACTTCCTTCTTTGATCGTGCGATTCCATCAGGAGGATTGGTTTTCATTCATTCTCCGGCTTTCGCTGAGGAATGTTTCAGAGCATTCCTGTATATTATATTTGTTGATCGAAGAAACATTCCTGTGTGTCATGGCTCGATCACAATGCCATACATCTTGTATTAGAACAGGTTTATCTTCTTCTGAATGCTACGCGCATCTGCATGAAAAGCCGGCATACCTGCTATACTTTTGAATCGTACCTGCAATGTCAGGCGTATTAGTATTAATTAAGGTAGGAATTGAAATGCTTACAAAATTAAAAAATGAATTACTGTTTGCAAGTGTCTTCCAGAACAGCAATGAAAAAGTCCGGAAGGATATCCTTGAGGATAATCGGAAAGCTGCGATTTTCTGGGCGGTAATCCAGTTCATCTTCTGGTCGTTCAGTCTGGTCATGTCCCGTATCGATCCGGAATATACCAACTGTCTCCCCGTCTATATCATCGTTCTGATTATTAGTGCTGTATCGCTGTTTCTTGCCATTTATGTCTGCCCAAAGCATTTGAATCTTGTCCCGGCGGTCGCGACCGCATTGAATGTTGCACTTCTTGGCGCAGGTGCAGGTATCACACTGCTGAAACCCAATCTCCGGTCTGCCGTCATCTTCTGCACGCTGCTGATTGTGCCGGTCAGTTACATCACGGATACGCTGTCAACCATTGTGCTGATTGTGATTGATTTTCTGGCGCTGGTTTTTTTCGGCTCTTCCTGTATGGATCCTGCTATTTTCCAATGGACAGTAACGTTTTTCGTTATATTTGGAACAGTCGGAATCCTGATGGGGCATTTCATCAACAAGACCCGATTCGAACGATATGTTTTTGCGGAGTCCGCGATGGAGCTGGCAGAACTGCAGACCAGATATGCCTATTACGATCAGATGACCGGGCTTCAGAACCGGCGGGCCTATTCCGAGAAAGAAGCGCAGCTTTCAAAACAGTTGCCGGTTCCCTGCACGGTTGTGATGGCGGACATCAATGGCCTGAAAGAGGCAAATGACAATCTTGGTCATGATGCGGGCGATGAACTGATCATCGGTTCTGCGGAATGTCTCAAAAAGAGCTTTGAGGGAATCGGCAGTATTTACCGTATCGGTGGAGATGAATTCACCGTAATCGCAGAGAAGCCGGAAACCGAAGTGAAGAAGTGTCTGGAACAGATGGAGAAGAACTGTGCAGACTGGAAAGGGAAATTTATCAATGGTATTTCCATTTCCTGCGGCACTGCATCTTCCGAAGAGTTCTCCGATCTGGATACCCTCCTGAAAGCAGCAGACCAGAGAATGTATGCGTTTAAAACCAATTATTATGAAAATACCGGGAAAGAAAGAAGGAAACGATAATTCATTTCTGATTTCATTAACGGTTCCGAAGGGAGTTGAACCCTCGTCTTCCGGTAGACAGCCGGATATAATATGCCGTTATACGACGGAACCAGATGGTAGGAACTGCCGGTTACGCTCCGACGTTTCTGCGTTATCAGCACAGCGCTCTGCTATTGAGCTAAGCTCCTGTAAAGATCGTGTGTACGGGATTTGAACCCGTGCATCCCGCCTTGAAAGGGCGATGTGTTATCCGCTTCACCAACACACGATATGGCGGATCCGGAAGGATTCGAACCTCCTGCGCGCAGCGCTTCAAGCTGCCGCTCTACCAATTGAGCTACAGATCCACAAAGTGTGAAGAACGGGACTCGAACCCGGTAACACCAGGGCCACAACCTGGCGGCTCACCTGTTTGCCTTTCTTCACCACATGGCACGGGAGATGGGATTCGAACCCATATTGACTGGTTCAGAGCCAGTGATCCTGCCGTTGAATGACTCCCGAATGAGATGCGCCTTTCGGCGCTATTTTTTTACGGCAACAATCTCACTGATCGATACTCCGAAGAGATCTGCCAGTATTACGAGGTTGTCCAGAGTAGGCAGCGAGTCTCCTCTCTGCCATTTGAAGATTGCCTGCGGAGTGTTAAAACCCATACTCTCCTGCAGTACTTTCACACTGATTTTCCGATCTTTGCGCAAAGCCGTTATGTTTGCGCCGGTTTTGATCATGTCTATTGTCGGCCCTTTATACATTCTTTCTTCCTCCATAGAAAAACCGCCTGTTTCTGCATTACGGACTGTGCAGAGAACAAGCGGTCGTTACCCGATAATAGATCTTATGATCGAAGATCAGAGCTTCCTGCAGCAGTCATGATAAAAATCACTATCTTGAATAATGAAATCGATAGCTTCGATAAACTGTTCATGCTGGAAATACACACAGGTAGTCATAACTGCTGTTTTCATATCTTTGATCTCCTTTCTGGTTTCAGTATATCCAATTTGAAAATCCCTTCAAGTATACCGGTAGTATAGTTTGAACCGCTGACTCCGGTTTTTCTGGTTCCGGGTATGTTCCAAAACCGGCAACAGAACCATTAGAATAATTTACGCAGGAGGAAAGCAGAGGATGTTGAATCAATTCTGTAAGAAGCCGCTTCATGAAGTTACCCAGACACTGGCAAAGGTTGCCATGGGAATCAAAAAGGCAGAGCTTGTTATTCGCAATGCAAAGCTGGTTAATGTATGTACCGCCGAGATCCAGGAAGGGATCGATGTCGCAATAGCGGAAGGAAGAGTTGCGCTTGTCGGTGATGCCTCCTGCTGTATCGGAGAAAACACAAAAATCATTGATGCCTCGGGACAGTACATAGCCCCGGGGTTTATGGATGGCCATACCCACATTGAGTGTTCCATGATCACTCCAAAAGAATACGCCCGTGCGGTTATACCGCATGGAACGGTCGCGGTGTTTGTGGATCCCCATGAGATCTGTAATATATGCGGGATGCAGGGCGTCAAGGCGATGATCGAAGATGCCAGGTGTGCTCCGCTGAAGACCATTACAAATATTCCGTCCTGTGTTCCCTCTGTAGCTGGATTCGAAGATACCGGTTCTGAAATCGGCGCAGCAGAAGTACGAAAGATGCTGAACTGGGATGGGGTAATGGCCCTTGGGGAAATGATGAGCATCCCGAATGTACTGGAAGGCGATCGTGCCATCCACCAGGAACTTGCGGAAGCACTGAAAGCAGATCAGGTGATAACCGGTCATTACGCAGTACCGGAAACCGGGTCCGGACTGAATGCTTATATCGCATCCGGTATCCGCTGTTGTCACGAATCTGTACGTGCAGAAGATGTTCTGGAAAAAATGCGCCATGGAATGTATGCACAGATGCGTTATGGCAGTACGTTCAAAGATATGCCGGTAATCATTCGGGCAATCCTGGATAACAGGATCGATGACCGGTTTGCGTGCATGGTATCGGATGATATGCAGCCGGATACGCTGTGTGAAGAAGGACATGTGGATCATATTGTACGCACGGCTGTGAAAGAAGGCCTGGATCCGATCAGGGCAATCCAGTATGTAACGATCAATACCGCATCCTGTTTCCGAATGGATCATGAATTCGGCAGTATCACACCCGGCAAATGTGCAGATATCGTCTTTTTCAATGATCTGAGTGACATCCGTATCACAAGAACGATCATCGATGGAGAAATCGTTGCCGAAAACGGCAGGCTGACTGCAGAAATCGGGAACTACGTTTACCCGGATGCGGTATACAATGCCATGCACATCGGCCATCCGGTTACGCCGGAGTGTTTTCGGATTGCTGCACCGAAAGGAACAAAACATGTAAGGGCACGCGTTATCGAAATCATTCCCGAACATCTGGAGAATCACGAACGAATCATTGAGATGAATGTCCGCAACGGGTTTGCCGAAGCGGACCCTGCAAGGGATATTCTGAAACTGACGGTATTTGAACGTCATCACGAAACCGGCACGCAAAGCAGCGGCTTTGTAAAAGGATTTGGCCTGAAGAAAGGTGCTCTGGCACAGACGGTTGCACATGATGCACATAATCTGCTTGTTGCCGGAACGAATGATGCGGACATGGCGGTTGCCGCAAATACGCTGATTGAATGCGGAGGCGGGCTTTGTGCAGTGGCAGACGGAAAGGTTCTTGCGCTGGTTCCCCTTCCGATTGCCGGATTAATGAATGATATTCCTGCAGAAGAGATGGCAGAGCTTCTGCGAAAGCTAAAAGAAGCCTGGAGAGAAATGGGCTGTGTGATTTCTTCGTCGTATATGGTGATGGCATATTTATCTCTGGCATGTATTCCGGAGCTGCGTTTAACAAACCGCGGGCTTGTAGACTGCAATACCTATCGCTTTGTTGATCTTTTTGAATAATCGTTTTCCTCAAAGAAGACCAATTTTAAAAACCCGGACCTGTGAATGATCCGGGTTTCTTATTTCATCACCGATCAGCAGTCCCTGACCGGTTCCGGTTCGTTCTGCGTCGGCCGGTTCGGTAATCGGTCTTTGTACTGTTCGACCAGTTCCTGCGCTTTTTCAAACCAGCCATTCTGAAAGAACCTGCAGCATTCCTCATCAACGGCCAGATAGTCGGTGCCGGTTTCACCGCAGCCGCACGCCCGGCATCCCGCTCCGCAGAAAAGACGATATCTGCATTCCCTGCATTTTTCATTATGAGTGATACAGTCGCCCATCTTTACCATACAGATATTCCGGTAATGGGAATCGGAAAGAATGTCGCTGAGATCCTTTTCCAGAATGGATTCAAACCGGGAATCGAT
>JAEEPV010000328.1 GCA_016284975.1 Solobacterium sp. | reverse complement strand
GAAGTCTTGCCAGATCAAGCACCGCCAGGAATGTCGCAATAAACATCGGCATGTCATGGCAGTCTTCCAGCAGTTTTTCAAAACGGAACGTTTCCGGAAGATGATCCAGCTTTGCCCGGACTTCAAGCTCTCTGTCTTCCATTGAGATCTCACGATGCGTATATTTTGTTTCGATCGGTTTCTGAAGCTGAATCCGCATCAGCACCTTCCGCATGGCCCGCATCAGATCATACGGGTTGCCGTCATAGTGCTGATCTTCCGGTTCACTTCGGATCCACTCATCCACAACTCCGGACATCGGTTTTGTGAGCATCTCCTGACGCTCCTCATACATCATATTGAGGGTCTGAGAGATCTCCTTGAACTGCTGGTATTCCAGCAGTCTGCGGACAAGACGTTCCTTCGGATCTTCCTCATAATCATCTTCCAGTTCAGAATTATCACGGGGAAGCAGCTTCTTGGACTTATATTCGATCAGCTCGGCGAGTTCCACCAGATATTCACTGGCTACTTCCAGATGCATTTCACTCATTGCATTCAGGTAGGAAATATACTGATCTGTCAGAACATTGACATCCAGATCAAACAGATCCAGCTCCTTTTCCTTGATCAGATGCAGCATCAGATCCAAAGGACCTTCAAACTGCTCGATCGTCACTTTAAACTCATTCATAGCCACATCAGATTATATCAAAAATCAGCGGCTCACGACATCTTAATATCGGATTGAAAATGCCCCGTTTCCAGGGCATTTTGATCAGTTGGCAACGATGTTTACAATCTTGTTGGGTACGACGATGACCTTACGTACCGTCTTGCCTTCCAGGAACGGCTTCAGTGCCTCCTGGGCAAGTGCAGTCTCTTCAACAACCGCCTTGTCTTCATCCTTTCGGATATCAAACTTCGTACGAACCTTGCCGTTGACCTGAACAACGATCGTTACGGCGTTCATTTCCAGTTTTTCCGGATCATAAGCCGGCCAGGCGGAATAAGCCAGGGTCTTTTCACCGGTATAGTGCTGATAGATCTCTTCACAGACATGCGGTGTAAACGGACTGAGAACCTTGATGAAATTGATGATCATATCCCGGTTCACCTTATCCGCCTTGTAGCAGTCATTGATGAAGATCATCATCTGGCTGATCGCGGTATTGAAGTTCAGGCTGTCAATATCCTCGGTGACCTTCCTGATCGTGCAGTTGTACACATAATCAAGATCCGGTGTAGCTTCTTCCGTAATCTTTTCGGGACTTTCCATGCAGAGACGCCATACACGCTCGATCCATCTGCGGGCGCCTTCTACCCCCTGCTCGCTCCATGGCTTGGAAGCTTCCAGCGGTCCCATGAACATTTCATAAAGACGGAGTGTATCTGCACCATAGCGGTCAACGATTTCATTCGGATCAACGATGTATTCCGGATAACGCTTGCCCATCTTGATACCGTTGGCACCCAGAATCATACCCTGGTGAACAAGCTTATGGAACGGCTCCTTCACCGGCACATAGCCCTTGTCATACAGGAAATTATTCCACATACGGCTGTACAGGAGGTGTCCGACCGCATGTTCCGGTCCGCCGACATACAGATCAACCGGCAGCCAGTGCTCCAGCAGCTTTGGATCTGCGATCATGTTTTCATTGTCCGGATCAATATAGCGCAGGAAATACCAGGAACTGCCGGCACTTCCCGGCATCGTACTGGTTTCCCGCTTTCCCTTACGGCCCTCATATTCGACATTGACCCAGTCGGCTGCCTTTTCAAGCGGAGAAGCACCGCTGGCAGACGGTTTGTAATCGTCCAGCTCCGGCAGGATCAGCGGCAGGTCTTCCAGCCGCAGGGCAATCAGTTCATCATTTTCAAAATGAATGATCGGAATCGGCTCACCCCAGTAACGCTGACGGGCAAAAATCCATTCCCGGATCCGGTAATTGATCTTCTTTTCGCCCAGTCCCTTTTCTTCCAGCCATGCGGTCATGGCAGAAATGGCGTCTTCCTTGTTCATGCCGTCGAGGAAACCGCTGTTGATATGAATACCGTCTTCCGTCCAGGCTTCCTTTTCCACATCGCCGCCTTCCAGAACCGGAATGATCTCAAGACCGAACTTTCTGGCAAATTCGTAGTCACGTGTATCATGCGCAGGTACTGCCATGATCGCACCGGTACCATAGGTTGCCAGTACATAGTCACTGATCCAGATCGGAACCTTTTTGCCGTTAACGGGGTTGACTGCATAGGCACCCGTAAAGACGCCGGTCTTTTCCTTGTTCAGCTCCGTACGCTCAAGATCCGACTTCGTGGAACAGATCCGTACATATTCTTCCACTGCAGCCTTCTGTTCCGGGGTCGTAATCTTTTCGACCAGCTTATGTTCCGGGGCAAGTACGCAGTAGGTCGCACCAAACAGCGTATCGCAGCGGGTCGTAAATACCGTAAAGGAATCATCATGACCGTCAACCCTGAAGATGACATGGGCACCGATGGATTTGCCGATCCAGTTCCGCTGCATTTCCTTTGTGCTTTCCGGCCAGTCAATTTCATCAAGACCTTCCAGCAGCCGCTCAGCATAGGCAACGATGTCGATGACCCACTGCTTCATGTTCTTGCGGATGACCGGATAACCGCCGCGTTCGCTCTTTCCGTCAATTACTTCATCATTTGCCAGTACGGTGCCGAGTTCCTCGCACCAATTGACCGGCATATCAACACATTTTGCAAGACCATCTTCAAACAGGAGCTTGAAGATAAACTGCGTCCACTTATAGAAAGACGGATCGCAGGTTGAAACAACACGGTCCCAGTCATAGGAAAAACCGATATTCTTCAACTGTTTTGTAAAGATCTCGATGTTGTTTTTCGTAAACTGATCCGGGTGATTTCCGGTATTGATCGCATACTGTTCTGCCGGAAGACCAAAGGAATCAAATCCCATCGGATGGAGTACATTATAGCCTTCCATCCGCTTTTTTCTGGATACGATATCCGTAGCGGTATAACCCTCCGGCTGGCCGACATGCAGACCGGCTCCGCTCGGATACGGGAACATGTCCAGTACGTAGTACTTTGGTTTGGAGAAATCCCAGGCATCTGTTTTGAATGTCTTGTTTGTCTCCCAGTACGTACGCCATTTCTCTTCCGTTTTCTTGTGATTGTAAGCCATAATCATCCCACTCCTTCAAAAAATAAAAACGTCCTTAAGTCTAAGGACGTTCATCACGCGGTACCACCTTAGTTCATGAAAAGTCATGCGCTTATTGAGATCCGTTAACGCCGGAACAGCGGCTGTTCAAAAGATGAGTTCACCGGGGCATCCTGCGCGTTTCACCAAACCGCTGCTCTCTTTGAAAGATGATTGCCGGCTACTGCTTCTTTCTCATCACAACAGGGTCATTTTATCCCAAGGCAGCTGAAACTGCAATGCGAACTTTCATCCGGCCGGTTCTTCAGCAACTGCCGGTTTCAGAACCTGATACGGCAGATCAATCACTTTCAGCATGCCCTTCTCCAGCAGTACAAGCCCGGTATAGAAAATACCGATCATAATCATATGCAGAATAATATCCGTGAGGATATCTGCCAGGAATACACCGATAAAGATCATCATAATGCCGGTGACCAGCAGACATACGGAACCTCTGATAAACAGATTCGGCGTTTTCAGCGAAACAAACAGCAGGAATACCAGTGTGACATAGTAGCCCATCGCGATGTAGCGAAGTTCATCATACGTCCCATTGATTCTGCTGATCAGAAACACACCGATCGCAGAGGCAATGATGAACCCGGCAAACTGGGCAGCTGTTGGTTTATTGAACTTCCAGAACGCATAGATCAGAATCAGAAGTCCGATCCATTCCAGCAGAATTCCTGCAGATGCATTGGCGCTGATCATAACATCTCCCGCGGTCAGGAACGTCAGAGCCATAAAGGTACGCATATGCAGATCCGTCGGAACTTTCAGATACGTATAGTAAGCGATGATGACAAGAATGAACATAATCGGAACCTTAAATGTCAGGCGCATGGAGACATTGTTCGGATAAATCGCACAGAACAGTTCCATCAGAAGATACAGTTCATATACCGTAATCAGACCAAGCAGTATGAACGCATGGATTCTGGTATTCTGAGGAACTTCCTTATTGCGGATCTTAAGTGTAAGCCGGAGCTTTTTGAACAGTGCCATGATCAGGAAGACCATAAAGCCGACGGTAACGACAATAAAGCTGATAATTCCCAGAACCAGCACTCTCCAGCTTACATGGAATATGTTGAAATCCTGAAAGGTCACAATGTCATCGGGATCAACTTCATCCACATCGGCTGCTTCTTCGAGTTCTTTCGCGTTCTCGGCCGTTTCCCGTTTCACTCCGCTCAGCGTTCCGTCAGGCTCCAGCTTCAGAACGGTTTCTTCATCCTGTTTCAGATCGATCCGGCACGCATCGCTTTTCATTACGGTAAAGTTTTCGGCCGCACTGACATTTCGCACGATTGTAAATTTCTGATCCTGTGAGGCATGGATGCGAATCGAATAATTCCGGTCATTGGGAATGGTGATGTTCACCATTTGACCGGCCTTCTCATAAGCAAATTTCAGAGAAGTCCCGGCGGCGGGTTTGGAGTAATCTTCAAAAACCGTAAACGAATTGCCCGAATCATCAAAGACGGTAACATCCCCCGGGCCATAAACACTGATTTCCGAATAATCCGGGTTGCTGCAGTAGATTTTTTCCGGATCCGTATCGGACATCACCCATGCAAGATAAACATCCGGTGTATGTTCATGCATGATATTCGCGCCGGCAGTCACCTTATCCTGCCAGGCCCTGAATTCATTTTCCCCGCTTACCGCAAAAACACCGCTGAAACAGATATAATCGAGAAGTTCATTTGCCATGTCCCGGTTGGAATCATTGATCAGATTCGGATCTTCCGAAAGATCAAACAGCTTACGGAGAATATTCAGCGGTGATTTATCCTTCCAGAGACTAATCACCTGATCCTGGAGATACAGATAATAGATTTTCGAAGACGGGACGATCTGCATCAGGTATTCCATACACTGGTGAAGCGTCGAATCCATTCCCGGATTATTCCAGAAATCGAGTCCTGTCAGCTGGCGGAAGACGATATTGGCTTTCTTCTTTTTCAGGTTCCATTCACTGTCGGTTTCCTGACAGGGTGTCGAAAACGTTGTGCCGAACCGGTCATACCCCCAGGCCCGAAACGGCACCATCGGCACCGGATCCATCCGGCCGACAATATTGAAAATACTGGAGTATTCCCCTTTCTTCGGGTCTTTGGTCGTTGCAGGTGTCGCAAACGTATATGCATAGATATCTTCCGGATCAAACCATTCGGTATCAATCAGTTTGGCTGAAAAAACATTGGCGACTGCGGCAGACCGGGAAAAACCGGAAACCCACACCCGGATATTCTTCTCATCCAGATTCTTTGCGGCAATATAGCCAAAGAAACGGTCATAGATATCATCCGCAGCATCTGCGAATCCGGTATGGATCGTATCATCACCGATGGAAAAATTGGACAGCCATTCGTCACGATACCCCTGTCCGGCAATTCCGACGGAAACCAGTTCATAGCTCTTTCCGTCACTCGAAAGGATTTCCTTATGACCGATCGAACTGGCGATCGTATAGCGTCCGGAGGGACGGTCATAGTCATAGGAGCGGATATCCCTGAATCCGGCCTGATTCATGAAGTCTTTAACATTCACATCCTGCGGAGAGCCATCGGTACTGTAGTAACGGAAAGACGAGACTGTAAGCCCCATGGAAGCCTGCGCAAGAAGATGATTGTATTCCGATGAAGGTTTTAAAAACCAGGAATCAGAATAAGGCACTTTCACGCTGGACAGCTTTCCGGTCGTAACAGACGGATAATTTGCCGTAAGATACTGAATCTGATCCGGCTCTTCCGTATCCGCATGAACTGTGACCAGATTCGTCACAAGCATGAATAAAATAACCGGTATCACCAGCAGCATCCGGACATAATAATTTGTTGTATGAGCCTTCATATCCAACATTCTATCGCAAACTGATTATACAGATAATAAAAACCTGCATGTTTCAGCAGGTCTTGAATCGTTCGATTACCATTCGTAGCCGAAGGCGACAAACGGTCCGCCGGCCGTCCAGTCCATCGGGTTATACGAGATATTATTGATTATGGAAGAGATATTGGTCCGATAGTATCTTCCGGAAGGATCCGCAACATTGGTATTGCCCCAGGCATCCAGTCCATACAGCACAACACAGTGGGTATATGCCGCATTGCCTCCGATGCAGGCGGCAACGAGTTTTCCTCTCTGCAGGGCATAGTACATCGAATCATAATCACAGAATGCATTAACGGCAAGACCGTATGCGGCACCTGTATTGGTAAGAGCCGCACTGTCCGCACCATGTCCCATCCAGGAGTTATAGTTTCCGCTGGCATTCATCAGATACCCATAATCCAGCGGAGAACCGCCCATTCCGAAATGATTCATAATGATTGCCATGGCAGTCGGTACACAGCCGGTGGTTCCGAAGTTTCCTCCTTCACCGATCGTTACCCCTGCCCATGCGCCATTATGCTGGGAAAACAGAGGAACATTTCCGACTGTCGTAGAAGTCCAGTTTCCGTTGGCGTCGTAATTGATCGTACCCCCGTTGGCAAATTCCTGATACGGCTGACCAACCCATCCGCCGGAGGCATTTCCGGTTTCGACCCAGGTGCCATCAACCCATGTCTGACTTGCATCATCCCAATAGCCTTCCTGCCAGTAGCCATCTGCTTTGACCTGTTTCAGCGATCCGCCGAATACCAGAATCATGGCAGCAACAGCAGCTAAACCTTTACGAATATACATAATGTTCCACCTCTTATATTCTATGTACTCTATAATACATCATCCCTAGAACTGCGGATGAAAGAAAATCGGTTATTTCAGGTGTTTTGACTAATCATTCAGGAGAGCACCACTCTGTGAGACGATTCTTGCCGCGACAAATGCCGCAATCCGCATCGCTGTCTCCAGAG
>JAEEPV010000327.1 GCA_016284975.1 Solobacterium sp. | reverse complement strand
TCTGAAAGAGAAGCCGTCATGGCTGAAACACCGGCAGAAATCTTATCAAGAGGAATATTCGGTCCGATAACACCGGTTGAACCAAGAAGAACAGAATCCTTCGGAACCGACAGCAGTTTTCCAGCCATTTCTGCAGTCGCTTCACACAGTTCCATGCCGCGGGCACCGGTAGCAGCGTTGGCGATACCTGCATTGACCACTACACAGTGGACATCCTTTCCGCCTTTTACAATAGCCTGGTCCCAGATGACCGGTGCAGCCTTGACAAGATTGCTGGTAAAGGTGCCTGCTGCCTTACAAGGAACCGAACTGAAAATCATTGCCATATCTCTGCGGTCCTGATATTTTATGCCGGCAGCGCAGCACGCCGCCTGGAACCCGCGGGCTGCTGTAACGCCGCCCTGAATCTTACAGATTGTCATTATCCTCTCCTATAAAGCGCGTTATGTTCTTTTCGTTAAGCAAAAATTCATAGTAGTTTACGTTGCTCTTCGTCCATCCAATCTGTTTCCAAAAGGCATTTCCGGCACTGTTGCCCGCAAAGGCAATCAGAGCAACTTTATTGATACCCATTTCCTTCAGCTGCTGCATACAGTAGCCGACCATACTTGTACCGATTCCCCGGCGGCGAAATTCCTGAGCCACACATACGTGATAGAACGCTCCCTGACGGCCATCCGATCCGCAGAGAATGGAGCCAACTACTTTCCCGTCTGCTCTTGCCACTACGCTGGTTGCGGGGTTTCGTTCAATAAAGCGGGCGATATCTTCCCGCGAGTCATCGAGCGCACGGATGCCGAAGCCGCGAATCGAAAGCCAGAGCGCATGGACCTCTTCGTAATCGGCAATGGTCATGGGTGTCAGCTGAATCTCCTGTTGTCCGTTTTGATGTTCCATGAATCAGACCACCAGCCCCGTCGCTTCATCCAGTCCGAGAACCAGATTCATGTTCTGGATGGCTGCACCGGAGGCCCCTTTTCCGAGATTGTCGAAACGGGAAACAAGAAGAATACGTTCTGCATTTCCGTAAACTGAGATTTCCATTACATCCTTTCCCGCAAAGGCTGCGGCAGAAAGGAAGCCATTTTCATCCGGTTTCTCCGCAAAACGGATCAGACCGCTTCCATAAACATCCCGGTATACGTTCTGAATTTCTTCCACGGAAGCGGAAGTATCTTCCGGTGTCAGAGAGACCGTAACTTCCATGCCGGCATAATACGGCGCAACAATCGGACAGAAAACCGGATCATGTTCAAGTCCTGAAATAATGCGCATCTCCTTAAGATGCTTGTGATTCTGACTCAGCCCGTACATTCGCGGCGCATTCAGCAGCGGATCACGGCTTTCCTCTTCGTACTGGGCAATCATCTTTTTTCCGCCTCCGGAATAACCGGTGAGAGAAAAACAGGACAGACGAAGATCCTTTCGGATCAGTCCCGCTTTCACCAGCGGAGCGATCAGGGAAATAAAACCCGTCGCATGGCAGCCGGGATTGGCAATCCGTTTTGCCTGTCGGATCTTTTCCCGCTGTCCTTCCAGCTCAGGAAGTCCATATACCCAGCCATCTTCCGTACGATGCCGTGTTGAGGTATCGATCACAACCGTATGGTCATTGTCCACAAGTCTTGCAGAAACTTCTGCCGCATCATCCGGAAGGCACAGAAATGCGATATCCGCATCATTCAGGTACTGTTTCCGAACGTCTTCTTCATGACGCTGTTCATAAGGAATCTCCAGTATTGTGAGATCCGTGCGATCGGCAAGCCGTTCCCGTATATGAAGTCCGGTCGTACCGGAACTTCCGTCTATAAATACCTTCGTCATTGATCGGTTCCTCTCATTTCCTTCAGTTTCCCGTCAAGCCATGCGGTCTGTTCATCAATCGAAAGCGAGCTCGTTCCGCCTTTTGAGCTGCGGCGGTTAACCGCATTATTCAGATTGATTGCTTCGTAAAGATCATTTTCAAACAGATCAGAATACTCTTTATAAGTTTTCAGCGGAAGATCTTCCAGAACGGTATTTTCATCAATGCATTTTGCGACAAGACTTCCGGAGATCTTGTAAGCCTTCCGGAACGGCATGCCTTTCGTCACAAGATAATCCGCCAGATCCGTCGCATTGATAAATCCTCGCTGCGCTGCCGCATACATGCGGTCCTTCCGGACGTTCATCGTATCCAGCATCGGGATCAATACCTTCAGACACATTTCAGCCGTATCAAACGCATCGAATACCGGCTCCTTGTCTTCCTGCATGTCTTTGTTGTAGGCAAGCGGAAGTCCTTTCATTGTCGTCAGCAGACCCATCAGATCACCATATACCCGGCCCGTCTTTCCGCGGATCAGCTCCGCCATATCCGGGTTCTTTTTCTGCGGCATGATTGATGATCCGGTTGTGTAAGCATCCGAGAGCTCCACAAAACCGAACTCCCAGCTTGACCAGAGGATCAGTTCTTCGCTGAACCGTGACAGATGCATCATCAGAATCGACAGCGCGCTGAGCAGTTCCAGACAGAAGTCCCGGTCGCTCACCGCATCGAGACTGTTGAGGCTGACCGCATCAAAGCCAAGCAGTTCCGCCTCATAAACACGGTCCGTATGATAGGTCGTTCCCGCCAGTGCGCAGGCACCGATCGGTGAAACATTCGTCCGCCGTTCGGCATCTTCCAGCCGGCTGTAATCCCGCAGCGTCATCATCGCATAGGCAAGCAGATGGTGACCGAACATGATCGGCTGCGCCCTCTGCATATGCGTATAGCCCGGAAGGATCGTATCCCGGTACTTTTTTGCGCTTTCATTGAGAACATCGATCAGTTCCGTCAGAAGACTGCGAATCTCTTTTGAGCGGTTCATCAGATACATTCTGGAATCCAGAGCGACCTGATCGTTGCGGCTGCGTGCCGTATGCAGCATCTTTCCCTCATCACCAATGCGGGAAGTGAGAACCTGCTCGACAAACATATGAATATCTTCGGCACTCTCATCCACCGCAAGCGTACCGGATTCAAGATCCGCCAGAATCCCTTCCAGTGCGCTTACGATATGATCTGCCGCTTCGGCAGGAATAATGGCCTGCTTTTTCAGCATCTTTGCGTGCGCAATCGAACCGGTGATATCTTCCCGGTACATTCTCTGATCCACACGGATTGACGAATTGAAATCATCCGCAATCTGATCGGTTGTTCCGTCGGTTCTTCCCGCCCACAATTTCGCCATGTTATTCCTCCAATCTGATTTTTGTTCTGTTATTTTTTCCGTTTTGCATCCGCCAGAGCCTGAACCTTGATCGGCAGGCCGAACAGGTTGATGAATCCCTGTGCCTCGCTCTGGTCATAATCGGATTCTCCGAAGGATGCGAGATCTTCGGAGTACAGGGAGTAATCACTCCATACACCGGCTTTAATGATGTTGCCTTTGTAAAGCTTCAGCTTCACCTTTCCGGTCACACGCTCCTGTGTTTTATCTACGAAAGCAGACAATGCCTCCCGCAGCGGTGTGAACCACTGGCCGTTGTAGACAAGATCCGCAAATGTGAGGGCAAGCTCTTCCTTCTTATGTGCTGTCATCTTGTCGAGGGTGACCGTCTCAAGATACTTGTGTGCTTCGTAAAGAATTGTTCCGCCCGGAGTCTCATAGACACCTCTTGACTTCATACCGACAAGACGGTTTTCAACGATATCGAGCAGACCAATGCCGTTTGCGCCACCGATTTCATTCAGCTTCAGAATGATGTCCTTCGCGCTCATTTTTACGCCATTGAGGCTTACCGGAACACCCTGTTCAAATTCCAGTTCCACATATTCCGCTTTATCCGGAGCTGCAAACGGAGAGACACTCATCTCCAGGAAGCCCGGTTTGTCATACTGCGGTTCATTTGCCGGGTTCTCAAGATCGAGACCCTCATGGCTCAGGTGCCACATGTTCTTATCTTTGGAATAGTTTGTTTCTCTGGAAATACGAAGCGGTACATTATGTGCTTCGGCATAGTCGATTTCTTCGTCTCTTGAACGAATATCCCACTCTCTCCAAGGGGCAATGATCGGCATGTTCGGGGCGAAATGTTTAATTGCCAGTTCAAACCGTACCTGGTCGTTGCCTTTGCCGGTGCAGCCGTGGCAGATCGCATCTGCGTTTTCCTTCAAAGCAATGTCCACCAGTCCCTTTGCGATGACCGGACGGGCATGGCTCGTTCCGAGCAGATATTCTTCATATTTCGCTCCGGCCTTAACGCACGGAATGATGAAATCATTGACATATTCTTCGGTGAGATCCAGCACATACAGTTTTGATGCACCGGTCTTCTTTGCCTTTTCTTCAAGTCCTTCAAGCTCATCGGCCTGTCCAACATTTCCAGAAACCGCTATGACTTCGCAGTTATTGTAGTTTTCCTTCAGCCAGGGAATGATGATTGATGTATCGAGGC
>JAEEPV010000326.1 GCA_016284975.1 Solobacterium sp. | reverse complement strand
GAAATATTGGGGATAAACCTGCTGTCTGCATTCATTCAGTCTTCGTATGTCAGCATCGGTGTCCACAGATTGCCATCGTAGACATCCGTGAGACGGTATCCGTAGATCGCTTTGACATTTTCGAGCTGCAGCTGCTCAATTTCCATACCGTCTAAGGAGTTGTAGATAAGCTCTTCACTGAGCCGGTAGGAATTCAGATAGTTCCCGTCATAATCGTAGTAATCACACAGGAACTCGATCTTGTCTCCGTCCTCGAGATCCACAAAACCCTTTGCGGCAATCCCATCATCATAGACCAGACGAACACCCAGGATCTCTCCATCCGGATTTTCCTCGTTGAACTCAAAGATGATATCTGCACGCTGACCATTCAGCAGGATCGGAGAATAGTATCCATAGCGATACTCATATTCAGAAACATATTCCGCGTACATCGGATAATAGGACATTACCTGATCATTGATTCCCAGCCAGGTGCCCTCGTACTCAACAATCAGAGCACCATTATCATCGAAGTTGTACACCGGATCAAGACCAAGATCGATATAGCCTTCTCCGTCATCTACCCAGACGTTCAGGTTGATCTCATGAATGAGATCCCACTCACTCTGAGACAGTGACAGTACCCGCTGCATATCATCGTTCTCTGTCAGAATCAGGTTCGAGGAATTCACATGGGCACGTCCGATCAGCTGGGAGAACAGTTCAAGATTGGATGAATCCGCCCCGTTTCTGCCGCCGAGCAGATCATAGATGGAATATCCCTGGCCGTAATAACCGCTGCCGTAGGAATCGCTGTAGGAGCCTCCGTAATAGTTTCCGGAACCGCCCGATGAACTGCCGCCCATCAGAAGATTCAGGATATCAATCGGATCATAGCCGCTGCCGCTTTGCGAGTAGGAAGAACCGCCGCCGAGAATATCAAACAGGGTGTTCGTATTATTACTGTTGGTTACCTGACCGGATGCGGACAGGGTCGCAAAGGAACGGACTGCGGTTGTATAATCACTGTCCATACCAAGGTTCTCATATACCTGCACCGCACCGCTGACCTGTGAAGGACGTTTGTACGGGAAGTAGATCGACAGACCATACGAATTGGTCATGTTATTGCAGCGGTTGTATTTCACGCAGGACTGAACCTTTTCAGCCAGCGCATTGGAAGAAGCGGTTCCGATATTCTTGCAGAAATGAATCAGGTCGATCTGATCAATGTAGGTCGAGCTCGCAAATTCTCTGGTTACGCTTCTTGCATCTGCGATCTTTGTAAAATCATCACTCTTGATCGTCGAGTTAATCTCTTTCGCAAACTCACTGAAAATGGAAGGAACGGTTCCGCTGAATTCTGCCAGATCGATTAATGACAGGGTTGTCTTGTCACGGGAAGAAGACTGATACGAGGACTGTATGAAGTCGTCGATGATTTCCTTTCCGATCGATGTGGTCGGCATGGAAGTATTGTTGGCAAGCTTTGACAGCCAGTTGGTGTAATACCATCCGGTGCCCGGCTCCGTTTCTTCACTGGCGATCAGATAATCGGCATACGGTTCCACCGCAATCGCCGTTTCCATATTTGCCATGAGGCAGGCATCAAATCCGATCCAGTCAAACTTTACACCGCTGTCTTTCAGTGCCCTGGAAATCTCATCAACGGTCATCGTTCCGTTTGGATACAGTTCATCATGCGCATAGCCGGCAAGTGATCCTCCGCCATGATCCCAGAGAACCAGGAAATACCGGTTTGCCGGGAATGTAGAAGTTCCATATCGGATAAAATCCGTCAGGGTAGCCGGATCCGTCATCGCCTTTTTACCGACATTCTTGTTGAGTGCCGAAATGACACCGCTCTGGATCAGCCAGCGCTGATTGGTCGTAGAAGCGATCGTATTGTTTTTCCAGCGTCTGGTACCGCCGGTTTCAACAACGATCCGGATCTTGTCGGATGCGGTCGCATACAGCATCTCATTAAGGTCGGAAGTTGCCATACCGTAACTGGTCTCAAGATCGGTACCGCACATGTATACCAGCACGGTGATGGTATCGTTTCCGTTGCCTTTCAGCGTTGTGAATTTGTCACGTGCTCCGGAAGCGACTGCTGTATCCAGTGCTTCCGTACTGGCATTCTCATAGGTCGTATTGACCGGATGCCAGCTTCCGGAAGCCGAAGTAGTATTGGACGAATTGGAAGCCGGTTTCGGCGTCTCTGTCGTGTACATCGTCTGATTGGTCGGATAATACGATGCCGTTCCACATCTGCCGAGCATCCGCAGTACAAAGAGCGCAATCATCACTAAGAAGATGATTCGGATCAGTCTGCTGAGTCCGCTTCGCTGCGGTCTGTTGTTCGGACTCAGGTTTGGTCCGCCGTATTGTGGTCCGGATCCAAGTCCGCCGATTCCGCCAAGCGGATTCTGGGAATTGCCATGTGAAAAACCGGAATTCCCCATCGGGCCTTGCGAATAACCGTGTGAAGAACCGGTATTTCCCATATTGCCGAGACCGCCGATTCCTCCGAGCGGATTATTCGGAATATCCCGATTACTGCTCTGACCGGATGCAGGCCTTGAACTGCCTTTTCGTTCGCTATAGTCTGCATTACCGACTTTTCCGGTATTCAGTCCTTCTCCCCGTTTATGTACTTCTGCCGAACCGCTCACTTTTCCCTGCGGTCTGCCGGTCGGTCTTCCTGCGGGTCTTTTTTCACTCATACTGCCACCTCCCACGAAAATTAAAAAATGGTTTTTATAGATTGCTTCACAGCTTATTTAAATAATCTCATAAAAAATAGTAAAAATGAATAAAACTGTGCCGGGGTAAAAAAACTGAGTACTCATGAAAGCACTCAGTCACAAAGCAGTTTGGATTTTGAAGCAATAGCCGCAGCGCGCTGTTCCTTGTCTTCTTTCAGAAGTTCTTCCTTCGCTTCCTGCTCTTCCTGCTTCACCGGTTCTTCCCCGGCTGCGTTATCCACACGGACAACATCTTCCTGAATCTCCGGGAACTCAATCACGACAACATTTCCGGTAATGGTTGTCTGAGTGGAAGACACCTCACCGGTACGCTGATTCACAGTGGTCGTCGTTGTTGTAACGATCGGTGTCGGGTTAATGACCATTCCGCCGGATCCGACATAGATATACCCGTAGAATGCCTGGCCATGACGTCCGGCCTGGGAAGGCCACCAGCCTTCATGATAGCCGCCGCAGTATCCGCCTTCCTTGATATAAACCATGGATCCGTCTTCGTTGACTTCCGTCACAAAGCCGACATGGTTCGACCATACAATGACTGACATCGGGGCCGGAGAAGTTCCTACCGCATAGCCATAGGCAGCTGCGTTGCCATACCATGCGCCGGCATTACCAAGACGGGGCAGTGCAATCCCGGTATGGCTGTAACATAACTGCCATGCAGACCAGG
>JAEEPV010000325.1 GCA_016284975.1 Solobacterium sp. | reverse complement strand
AGCCGCGACAGCTCGGATATTATACGTTCATGGCTTTTGCGGGGAGAAGCACGGTTCCCGGTGTTCGTTTTACGGTTACCTCCGGAAAGGGAGAGGAAACCTTTACTACCGGCGAAGACGGAAAATGTGATGTATTTACGGATCAGCCGGAAGATCTGAAGGTGAAAATTATCGAGGTGCCGGAAGGGTATTCCATCGATGGTGATGGAGCAATCATGAGTGGTACAGGATCCACCTGCATCTTTCTGCCGGTAAAAAAATAGTTATCTTCTTTAAATCCGGCTCAGGCATGTATTCTCATGGGCCGCAGGGATGAACTTCGGGAATTATATATTCCTGTTTCTTCGGCAGTAAAAGAACATGCGGCAGTGGGTCTGGCGGTTCAAATCATGAGAGAAGAAAAACCATTACAACTGAGACATAAAAGGCGTTTGAGTCAGCAGCTGTTTTTCTGCTCTCCTCGAACGCCTTTACAATCAATTCCTTTCGGCAGACAAAATGAATATCTTACCGTTTCTTCCGACTGTTCCTTCTTTGACCATTAATATACTGCTCGCCGATATCAAAGTATTTTTCCATCATATAGGTTGAGATTTCACTGGGCGAAACCTGATCTTCTGGGGAACGGCCTGCATTAACTTTGTTGCAGTACGGTTCAATATCACGGAACCAGTTATCCGCAACATCGTTCCAGGAATAATCGTTTTCGACACAATACCACATCAGGTCTTCTACCCATGCCTTATCTGCATCGGTCATAGTGCCGCCTGACACGGTATCAAGCTCATTGTCACTGATAATATTCTTTTTATCCATCGTTACTGTTCCTTATCTGTTATCTGCACAAAATGATTGTTGTGGTTTGTATTACTCAACCGGAACTTCTTTGAAGTCGCCGCCGATGAGCTCAATATTTGGATACAGCTGACGTCCATATCTCAGTGCCGGCAGCATCATGCAGCGGTCACAGATATACTTGACACCACCGCTGACAACTTTCCGTTCACAGGTGATGTAACGCAGTTCTGCGTGATGAACCATTTCTGTTTTTCCGCAGAATTCACAGGGAACATCATAGGTCCTGAAGTTACTGTAACCACCCTGAACACCTTCAATTTCCCCGTCATCGAGCTGGCGTGCTTCACAATTCTCATTGAGCTTCTTTTCTTCCATATTCATTTCCTCCTCTTCAGAAAGCGAAGTTGCTTTTAACTCAGCCAAATCTTTTAAATCAGGTATCCGGATCTGACTGTATAGAGGCTTTCTGCCGGATCAGTTACAATCCAGACCTTACATATCATTATACGGAGCAGGCAGCTTGTATCCACGTTTAATTAATTAATCAACCATGTGATTTACTGTAATTTTCCGATTTTAGCACTCAAAAACCAGACACGGCCTGAAGAACGAACCATAACTGGCAGTCTTTCGGCGCTGACAGATGACGAATTTGTGATTTGTGCCGGTCACTCGCCCTATAATAGTACTGGACAGTCCGGAAACAGGAGGTGACATTCCGTTTTCAGAACGTATATATTCGGAAGTATGTTCCATGGCCGGACCGATCAGAATGTCAATTCTGATATTGCGGAATTGTACTTTTCTCTCAGGTTCAGACTCATGGAAACAACAAAAGGATTATCTGTCCTGGAGTCGTAATACAACACGAAAGAAGGAGTCTTCCTATGAAACAGAAAAAGAACCGATACATGATTGGTCTTGAAGAAACCCGATCCAAGATCGCTCTGATTGCCGGGATTCTTGTTTTTTCTCTGACCATTCTTTCAATTATTATGATGGTCGATACTTATAGCAGAACAAGTGAGCATCCTCTGCATTATTTTACGGTGCTCTCCAATTTCATGTCTGCAGTTGGTGCGGCATTTATGATTCCCTATGCGGCGGAAGGAATCCATAAGAAACGGTTTGTCCTTCCACGCTGGATCGTACAGTTTCAGTATGCCGGAGCGACCTGTGTTGCCATTACAATGGTGACAGCACTTTTAATCATCTGGCCTACCCAGGGCAATAAAGCGGTAACAGGCAGCAACTTCTGGCTTCATATTGTAACCCCGTTTTTAACGGTTGTGCTTTTTCAGTGCGTGGAAACAGGAATCTCCTTTACCAGACGGGATAATATCATCGCCATGATTCCTTACTGGATCTATATGACCGTGTACTACATTATGGTCAGAATCATTGGGAAAGCCAATGGCGGATGGTCAGACTTCTATATGACTATGGCATTTATTCCGGCATGGGCAAGTATTATTCTGATGCTTATACTTGGCTATGCAGTTTCAAGAGCGCTTCGTTACATTCAGAACAAGCGTGCAAAGCAGTACTGGAAAGAGATCTCTGCCCTTTGGAAGGATGATCTGGATGACATGGAAGTGCTGATAGAAGTATTTGGCCTTGGTCGTAGTATCGGAAGAAAGTGCTCGGGCACGGAACTGGATGTCCCTCTCGATATTTTCCGTCTGATATCAAAGCGGTATAATATCCCGCTTGAAAAGCTGATAAATGCATACACGAAAGGGGCCTTGGATTCCTTCGAGGAGGCGCAGAACCGCATAAAGAACCGGAAAAAAGATACGAAGGCAAAGGGAATTGCGAATCCATCTGACCGTTCGGAAACTGCGCAGCCGGAGTCCCTGGCAGGCTCTGAAACCGAACAGAACGAAAAATCCTGATAGCAGTTCCGCTTTGCTGGATTTGAGATACAGCGATTGTTACAGATGAACAGGAAAAACAGCATCTCTTGAAAGAGAAGGGAATTCCTGTTCTTCTTTTTGGCTCATTCAAAATTACTGTGTGCTATTCAGGTCTTTTTAATTCCCGCAGCCGGCAGATCCAGTGAAACAGTTTCGGATCTGTTTTCCATAATCGCAGCATGACTCTGTTTTTCAGCGGCATTTCGTTTGGAATTCCGGGAATGGAATCAAGAACCTGTTCGGCTTTTTTTACATCTCCATCATCTGATTCGGTAATCATCAGAAAAGTGATTACACTGTTCCATACCACTGCCCGGTGAAGTTCAGGCGGATAATTCCATTCTTTCAGATCATTGTAATGATCCAGCGCGGAGAGAAAACAGTCTCGTTTGTATTTCTCAGACCATGTATGCGCAATACTTCCGGAACGGACCCGATAATTATAAAGAGCATCCGGAATCATCGAGATTCGCTTTGCCTTATGGAACAGGCGATAGGTCACGATCACATCTACAAAGTGACGCCCTTCCGGGTAACGGACATTGTCGAACAGTTCCTTCCTGTAAATCTTGCACCAACCGGCAGGTCTTCCTTTTTTTATTGCCGTGTCTTCGTCGATAATTCCATATGGCCGGATGGAAGTATCCGTTTTGCCAGTCAGTTTCAGGAAGAACTGATTCACCTTTTCGGAGAACAGGTCTTCCCAGAGAATTCCGTTTTTCCATGCCTGAAAAGTAAAGATTACAATATCCGCGTT
>JAEEPV010000324.1 GCA_016284975.1 Solobacterium sp. | reverse complement strand
GACTGGTATTTGGTGCAATCTTTATCGTAAGTCATGACATCGTTACGGTCATTCTTCTGCATGCCCTGATCGATATCTCCAACAACATGTTTGTCCCGGGCGGATCTGCGACAGTCGTACTGCTGTGTGTATTTGGAGTTCTGATGGCAGTTATGGCAGTCTATGCGGTTTACCTTGTGAAAACCATAGAAAAAGAAGGGTCGTCAAAATGAATGAAACAATTGCCGCGATCGCGACCGCATCCGGTGGTGCGCTGTCTGTGATCCGTGTCAGCGGAGATAACGCAATTGAGACCGTAAATCGGATCTTTTCAAAGGATATTCTGAATGTGCCGGGATACACCCTGCATTATGGAGAGATCCTGGAAAACGGAGAACCGGTCGATGAGGTTCTGATCAGTGTTTTCCGGGCGCCGAAATCCTATACCGGAGAAGATCTTGTGGAGATCTCAGGTCACGGAGGTTCCTTTGTGACAAGAAAAGTACTGTCACTGGTACTTGGCAGCGGAGCACGGATGGCAAGACGCGGCGAGTTTACCGAACGGGCATTCCTAAATGGCAAGATGGATCTTGCGCAGGCAGAATCGGTCAATGATCTCGTAAAAGCCGGTGATGAAGTCAACGCAAAATCGGCGGTAAAGGGAATCAAAGGCAGTGTCAGAAAACTGCTGGAACCGCTGATCGATTCGTTAAGTCAGATCGTTGCGCTGATTGAAGTAAACATCGATTATCCGGAATATGATGATGTGGAGCAGCTGAGTGAAGAAGAGCTGAAACCGAGAGTCCGGGCATGGATCAAAGAGATCGATGCGCTGATCAGAAAAGCACAGGCGGCCGTGAATGTTCGAAGCGGACTGAATACGGTGATCCTGGGACGGCCGAATGTCGGAAAATCTTCTTTGCTGAATGCGCTGATCGAAGAAGACAAGGCGATTGTAACGGATATAGCCGGTACGACCAGAGACCTTGTTGAAGGAACGGTACGGATCGATGATCTGACATTGAACCTGATCGATACTGCGGGAATCCATGAAGCGGGAGATTCCATTGAACAGATCGGAATCGAGAAATCGATGCAGGCACTGGAGAAAGCAGACTTTGTGATCGTAGTCATCGACAGTACGACCGGCATCACCGAAGAAGATCAGAAGCTTCTCGATCTTTCGGAACACATGAACCGGATCATTGTGTATAACAAAAAGGATCAGGCAGAAGTCAGCGGAGAACTGTCGATCTCCGCACTGAACCGGGATATCGAACCGTTGATCGAAACAATCAAATCGATGTATGCGGAAGGAATCCTGGCATCGAAAGAAGAAACCCTGAATAATGAACGTCAGATCGGACTGGCGATCCAGGCGAAACAGTATATGGAATCGGTATTGGAATCGCTTGAGGCAGGAGATGAGATCGACCTGGTAACCGTCGATCTGCATCGTGCATGGTATGCCTTAAAGGAAATCACCGGCGAAGCAGGAAGAGAGGATCTGCTGGATGAGATCTTCAGCCGCTTCTGTCTTGGAAAGTAGTAATCGGAAATGGGAACGGTAAATTATCTGGACAGTCATGCGCATCTGTTCTGTGATGCGTTTGAAGAAGATTTTGAAGAAATGATCGCACGTGCAGAAGAAAAAGGCGTGCGCCTTTTGAATATCATGTGCACGGAAGTGCAGGAAGCAGAACGCGCCATGGCATATGCGGAAAAAAACCCGGACCGGATTACGGTCAGCTGCGGTATTTTTCCGACGGATGTCAATGAACTGGATGAAGTGACAAGAGAAGCGTTTTACCGTGTGATGAAGGATGAACGGTGTACATGCATCGGAGAAATCGGTCTTGACTATTACTGGGAAAAAGACGAAGCGATGCGGGCGAAGCAGCGGGAGCTGTTTATCGAACAGATCGAACTGGCAAATACGCTTCATAAGCCGGTTTGCGTACACAGCCGCGATGCCATGCAGGATACCTTTGATATCCTGAAGGAACATCGCTGTCACGGATTGATGCATTCCTTTTCCGGCAGCGCGGAAATGGGAAGGGAATTCGTGAAGCTCGGGTATTATCTTTCCCTTGGCGGTCCGGTGACTTTTAAGAACGCACGGCATTCCAGGGAAGTTGTGAGCGATATGGATATCAGCTATCTGTTATCGGAAACCGACAGTCCGTATATGGCACCGGAACCGGTGCGGGGCACGCGAAACGAACCGTCGAATATTCCCTATATTGTCGCAAAGATGGCAGAGTGCAGAGGAATGGAAACCGAACAGCTGGCAGAAAGAATCGAAGCCAACTGGCACCGTTTTCTGGAGCTGAAATGAAACCCGTTATCAAAGAAGTAATCGTAGTGGAAGGCACCCATGACAGTACGAGGCTGAAACAGTTCTTTGACTGTGAGACGATCGTAACGGGCGGTATGGCCAGGAAAGACGGCGTTCTGGAACAGATCAAAGCCGCAAAGGAACGCTGCGGAGTGATCGTGTTTACCGATCCGGACGGTCCCGGCGCAAAGATCCGAAGATGGATCGATGAAGCAGTACCCGGATGTGCGCATGCCTTTGTAATGAAAGAGGATGCCAGAACAACCCGAAAAGTGGGGATCGAACACGCACCTTATGAGGTACTGAAAGAAGCACTGGACCATCTGGTCACATGGATCGAGAGAGAACCGGATGAACGCATCACTGCGGCAGACTTCTATGAGCTGGGCCTGCTGGGCAGTGCAGACAGTGAAGCGAATCGGAAAAAAGCTGCCCGGGCGTTTCATATCGGTATGGGCAGCGCAAAAACCATGCGTCAGAGGTTTAATAAAATGGGCATTACAAAAGAAATGATAAGGAAACAGCTGAAGGATGAATAAACCGATTGCGAGTGTCGCAAGGACCCGGGAAATACTGAATACATACGGATTGCGCGCGAAGAAAAACTACGGGCAGAATTTTCTGATTGATGTATCCGTTGTCGCAAGAGCTGCTCAGGCATCCCATTGTGAAGGGGCAGTCATTGAGATCGGCCCGGGCATCGGTTCCCTGACGGAACAGCTTGCCATTCTCAGCCGGCATGTACGCTGTTATGAAGTGGATGCGCGCCTGATTCCGGTACTGGAAAGCGAACTGGCAGAGTATTACAACATTGAGATCATCCTGCAGGATTTTCTGGAGTGCGATCTGGAAGGATCGGTACGACAGATGGAAGAGGAATACGGTACGGTCAGTGTCTGTGCCAATCTGCCATACTATGTGACGACCCCGATCCTGTTCAAACTGTTTGAAGGACCTGCATCTGTGGAATACATCACGGTCATGGTACAGAAAGAAGTCGGAGAACGCTTCAGTGCTGCTCCGGGCACACCCGAATACAGTGCCCTGTCGGTAGAAAGCCAGTACCTGTATGATGTGAAAAAACTGTTTACAGTACCGCGCACTGCGTTTTCACCGGCGCCGAAAGTCGACAGTGCCATTATTCAGTTTCATCGAAAACCAGATGTAACAGCGGATGCGCAGTTCTTTGAACTGGTACGGGCTTCATTCCAGCAAAGAAGAAAGACGCTTTACAACAACCTGAAAGAATATACCGGGAGTGCTGAAGCAGCCGCAGCCCTCATAGAGAAAGCCGGTCTTGAGCCTGGCGTACGGGCACAGGAACTGGCTGTGCCGGCTTTCGAACGATTGTCAGAAGCCATAAAGGAAGGATAATGAGGAACACTGTGATGGAACATTCCACTGCAGTGTTTTTGTTTTGTTAGATGGAGGGCGAACCATCTTGATAGTATGGGAATACGTTTGAATTTTCGAAGAAAACAGAGGTTTTTCAGTAAAGCATGTCTAAATGGGTAATGATATCAACCCATT
>JAEEPV010000323.1 GCA_016284975.1 Solobacterium sp. | reverse complement strand
GGTGACCAGGCCCAGCTGAATTCCAGCAGCACCCTGCTTCACACTCATGACAATACCCGTTATAATATCCGAAGCCCTGCCCACCGGCACCTACATGACCGCGCACGCTATCGAAGTATATCTAAACGGGTTGGTTATCCCCCGGTAAAGATTATTTCGGAATCGCGTGCAGCACTTGTCTCTGCATGCCAGTCCAAACATCTTCAGATTGGATACAACATTCTGGTGCAGCCCACATTGGTGGTTGATATTGGATCTTCCACAACGGATTTTGCCTATATCAATCATGGAAAGGAAGTTGAGATTCAGACCGGAGGTGAAGTGTATCTGGGCGGCGGTGTTATGGATGAACTGTTGCTGAATTACGCGATCGATCATTCCGGTAATCCGCAGAAGATCCGACGTATTTTTGAAGAGTCGGAAGCCTGGAAGAACTATTGTGAGTTCGCATGCCGAAGACTAAAGGAGAAGTATTATTCCGATATCGATTATTTCCGCGATCATGAGTGCCGTGAGTCTGTGCTGATCCGTCATACCTTTCCGCCGGTTCGCCTCAGCATTGAGATGAACGCATCAATTGCGGATTATATCGAAAATGGAAACAGTTCCCGTCTGGACGGATCTTCGTTCCGAGAAGTATTTCTGACTTCACTGAAGAATGTCCGCAAGTCCATTACAGGAGCGGCTCCACAATTGTTGTTTCTGACCGGTGGTGTTTCCAAAATGCCGGGAATCCGTCAATGGTGCACAGAGGTATTCCCGGATACCATCGTGATTACCGGATCGGAGCCGGAGTTCTCAGTCGCCAGAGGTCTTTCCTGGACGGGAAGAATTGATGAAGAACTGCGGGAGTTCCGAAAGGATATTGAAGATCTGAACAACACTTCCGTGACAGAGGATATTGTTAAAGAACACATTAACGATCTTTACAAAGATGTTGTTGATACGATGACTAAGCCGATTATCCGCAATGCCGTCATTCCGGTCTTCAAGCGGTGGCGCAGCGGTGAAATCAACAAGCTGACAGATACCAATGAAGCGCTTGAAGCAGAAATCGCCGCATATCTTCGCACAGATGAGGCAAGAGAACTGATGGTTGAACCGATCGCAAAATGGCTTAAGCCAATTGCTGAAAAACTGGAAGAATATACCGAACCGATCTGTATCAAACATCATGTTCCGTATACCGCGCTCAGTCTGAAGTCTTATATGAAGATCAGTGATATTGATGTAAAGATCGATGCCAAGGATGTATTTGCGGTTGAGGAGATTACCTGGCTGATTGATTCCATTATTTCAATTATTGTCGGTCTTCTGTGTGGAGGCAGTGGTGTTGCGCTGATTGCCAGCGGTCCGACCGGAATCTTTGCCGGTATGATGATTTCTATTCTGGTGCTTGCACTCGGAAAGGAAAAAATGGAAGAACTTCTGCTGAAAACAGATCGTCCGCGGCCACTCCGAAAGAGGCTGCCAAAGAATACAATTGATTCCCGGCTGGATGTGATTGCGGCAGAGGTTCGTTCCAATCTCTATCACACTCTGGAGAATGAGAAAAATGAGGAAATCACCGAACGTCTTATTTCGGAGATTTCATCTCAGATTGAGGAGTGTCTGACCAAGATGGCGGAAGTTGTGGAAATTCCACTGGGCTGATTTCGATTTTGAACGGTATCTCTGTAAGTTTTCTGCGGAGATACTTTTTCTTGGAATGGGGTAAAAAATGATGTTTGACGCTGAAACATTATTTACAAAACAGTACGTTCGGAAAGAGCGACAGGAACGGCTTCTGTTTGAACTGACAACTAAAAAGAAACGTTATGAAGGCCTGGATCGGTTTTCACATGAATCCGAAAATCTGCTGGATCCCCGGAAGATTATTATGAATGGTTCTGAACTTGCATATCTGCCGGAATTTCAGGCGTATGTTTCCAATCACAATGAGCCTGTGAGGATTCTTTCAACGGACGGAGCGTTAGATGGCAGAAGCTGCCTCTTTTCAGAAGCGCTGAGGCTTGCCGCAGTATCGTTTGAACCGGTTATCCTTCTTGGCGATGGTTTTGCTTATGTAAAAGCAGAACCGGTAAAGGGAGGAACACCCCAGTATCTTCTTGCTGAAATAACAAAAGCGAATCGGGGATGAACCGATTCGCATAAACATTTCTCAGAGGTGAGCAGCTTCCCCATCTGCGGGAAGCCTTTTATATACAGTCAGGAACATTGTGGTAAAACAGGCAAGACCGCCAACAAGATTGGAAATCGGTTCCGCCAGAAAGACACCGTCGACTCCAAATCCAAGATTGGGCAAAAGAAGGGTGAGCGGTACGACAATGATAACTTTGCGGAACAGGGAGAAGAAAACTGCACGTTTTACACAGCGAAGCGAAGTAAATACAGACTGTCCGCAGAATTGAAATGTCATGAAGAAGAATCCAAAGAAGTATAGAAACATTGCTTTTGTTCCTGCATCGATCAAAGCAGAGTCGGATGTGAATATACTCATGAGCGCTTTGGGAAGCAGAAGCACAACGCCCCAGGCAATCAGTGTATAGCCCATTGAGATGGCCAGCATAAAGTGAACGGAGCTTTTGATCCGGGAATACTTTTGAGCACCGAAGTTGAATGACATAACGGGCTGTGACCCCTGTGTGAGTGACTGGGCAGGTAATGACAGTACTTCCCGGATTGAATTCAGTACGGTCATGACCCCGACATAAATATCGCCGCCCCATGTTTTCAGAGTGATGTTGCAGACAATCTGTACCAGAGAATTCGTTCCCTGGACAATGAAACCGGTAATACCAAGGTTGCAGATATCCCAGATCAGTTTTCGATCAGGTTTCCAGAGACTTCTGTGAAAGTGAAACAGACTCAGATCAGAGAAGAAAAAGGATACTACCCAGATAAAAGAAACTGCCTGTGCTATAACAGTTGCCAGTGCTGCTCCGGCTACTCCCATATGAAATCTGTAGATCAGTAT
>JAEEPV010000037.1 GCA_016284975.1 Solobacterium sp. | reverse complement strand
CGCAGACGTAGTTCTGCCTTTTATTCCTGCTGCTGTGAAACCGCACCCTGATCTTCCGCATCTCTTTCATTGCGTTGAGAATTTCACGGAAATGTTTTATGTAAACCGGATCGCTGAAAGGATCGCCATCCGAATACATATCGTAATAAACAAACACATCGGGATCATACAGCGGCTCAACATCCTCTAATCCGACCATCGGTGGCGCAAACAATTGGATGCGCGGATCGAGCAGCAGAGATTTCAGCCAGCGCTTTTGCAGATCTGTCAGCGGCATGGTCGGCTCTGTATGCAGCGGTGTCCGCATGTCTTTTGTCAGCAGCGGCCACTCCCCGGAAGTCAGAGCGGTCGGAATAGTTAAGATACTTTCCCCGAAAGCATTCTGCCGCACGATTTCCGAAAGGTTTTTCTCCGTCAGTTCGCCTGCGAGTGACTGGTTCAAAACCGCTGTTACGGTGCGGAAGTATGTACCATAGATCTCACTGAACAGCATGATCAGCACCTCCATACATCTCGCGCAGCAGTTCCATGTCTTCCCGGAACACCCGCGTTACGGCGTCATTCGTACATTTCAGGTCGGCAATTCTGCCGATAAAGGTTCGGATCCAAGGCATCATCTCCGTGGCGTCATAGACATCGGCAGTGAACACATATTTGCCGACGTCTTCCATATAAACCCGCCCGCAGCGTTTCTCCCGCTCCAGCCGGTCGATGATGAATTCCTCTCCCCTTTTGACCTGTACGGTCATTTCAATGTGGTCCATGGAATGACCGGAACCAAGCGAAACGCCCCAAAGGTTTTCTTTCAGCTTTTCATGGAAGCTGCCGTATTTGTCCATTCGCTTCTCGATCGCGCCGGCCTTGACACTGCGGATGTTATCGATGCGGAAAAACATCGGACGGCGCATACGATAATGATATGCCAGCAGATACTGTCTTCCGGTCTGGGTGCTGACATAGATCTTCAGGGGCAGGACTGTGTTGGTTCGCTCCTCCTGTCTGCGGATCACAAAAGAAGTGATCTCAGCGGCCCGATGCTCATGGATCACGGCAAGCAGGTCATGCAGGATCTCACTGTCCAGAGCGTGCAGCAGGTAGTGATGCTTATAGCTGAAGTGGACAGGGTTATCCTCATACTTATCGAGGAGATAAGCGCCCACGACGCCCATCGGGTCTGCCTCGGAGAAATAGTCGATGGCGTCATGCCATGCTTCCAGATCCACGCAATCCTGCGCCCTTCGGTAAGCGTTCTCACGACCGATCTTCGCGGACTCAAGGATGCCGAGCTGTTCATACTCCTTGAGTTTCTTGCGGACGGTGGATTCGTCCGGTTCTTCGCTGTCCTCGAAATGCGACAGATACCGGTCGGCGACCTGATCCACGATTTCCCTTACGGTGAGCGTGTCGCCATCCGCCAGAAGATCAAGTATCGTGAAGTGCAGGGTAATATCGTTATCTGTAAAACTCTTGGTTTTGAACGCCTTGTACAGAGGGTTGTGCGGCACGCCGCGGTTGTCCACGGAGAGGAATACCGTTTTGCCGCCTGCGTCCTGGCGGAAAGACATGTAGTCTCCAAGCCAGCTCTCGATCCGCCGGCGTTCATTATCATAACTGCGGGCGCTCTTACGGTCATACTGCTCACGGCTCTTGAAACCATAGACATAGAAATCCCGCATATAGCCGCGGATCTTTTCAAAGCTCTTGATCAGCTCGCTGTAGGCCATGGTCTCTCCTCCCCATTTAGTTCGTATTATTGGATTACCGCTGTTCCTCCAGAAGTCTGGTTATGAATTCCGAATACTCATCCCGAAGCGGCAGCTTCTCATCCACGAACAGAGAACGCCGTAAAGCTGTTTCTGTCTGTCCGCTCACCGGGTTGTACCCCTGTTTCTCAATGGTCTTCCAGTACACCCCGATACCGCGTTTCTGCCATTCAGGGAGTTTGTCATAATTGTTCCCGTTTTGGAACAGCAGCTCATTCTTGAACGCGACGCTCTTCCCGCTCAGCAATTCAGTTGCTTCCGCAACGCTCTTTCCCTGGCTTCGGAGGAGCCAATAGCAGTGTGAATTCAGGGAATTGCGATGCGCGTCCTCTTGACGCCACTGGAAGTAATCCTGTACTCGCTCCAGTGTCGGCAGAGGCACCATCCGGCAATCAAAGATCGCCGGTTGTCCGAGCTGCATGGAGAATGCCGCGCTTGCAACGCCGGCCAGCAGAGAGTTGTATTTCCGCACCTTACGTCCGAAAGTATCTTCTTCGGGATGGAACAGCAGAGAAATCTCGTCGCTCTCCGTATAGCCGTAAATGACGCGAAATCCATAGTTCATGAGCGCTTTGACGGTCTCAATCATCATATCCCGGAACCGCACATCAAAAGGCGCTTCAAACTTGCAGACCTCTTTTGTGAGGCGCGTGAAACGGTTTCCGTCAAGGCGGGCGACGAGATACAGTTCCGGCAGCAGCACCTGATCCAGAGACTGCTCATATTTGCGCATCTGGGTATCCAGATCATCAAAGTTCATTGTCGCCCCTCCATTCAGTAATAATCATCTCTTCCCCATCGTTGGCCACATAGTATAGTTCATCAAAACCTTCCGCAAAGCTCGGCAGCTCCAGCCGGTTCGATGTCATAGCAATGGCAGTATCGGGGATGCGTTCCTTGCCTGTGCGGGTCTGATTGCGTTTGATGCATTCTTTCAGCTGTGATTGCATGTAATATCCGATCACCCGATACCCTGCGGCTTTCGCAGCAGGAATGTATCGTTTTCTATCCTCCCGTGTCGGATTGGTATTGTCCACAACGTAATCGAGATCTTCCTCATGACACTGCTCGATCAGACGTTTCTCGTTGTTCCGGGTCTTCAACGTGTCCAAATTGACCCGACAGGCATCATTCAGGAATCGCTGGCAGAAAGTACTCTTGCCGCTCCCCTGGATGCCGATCATGATAATTGCCCTTTTCATGAAACCACCATACACACTTTCGACTCGGAAGTCATTGTCCTCGTAGTTTAATTTGATCAATACTGATAGATTAAACCGCCTTCGAGGATAGTCAGCAAACGATCCGACAGGCCAGGGATGGCATTTGGCTGCCGATCGGCACAGATAACAAACGGCTTTTTCGAGAGGAGGCGATGATCAAGAATATAATAAGCTTCCTGCATCATTCCCTCTTTACCACCGAACACCTCAAAGTCTTTCATAATCAGAAAGTCGCAATCGCGGAAACTGACCGGATGGGATTCACTGATTCCGTATTTCAGGCTCATAATAGCCCCATCCATGAAGTCATATGATGAAATGCACACAATCTTCGAACCTGGATGTTGCTCGGAATAATCACCAGCAAGCATATCCATCCTTTTTGAGAGCCGATCGTGATCCCCATAGAAGTACGCGACGCTGTAGAGCAGATCATTACCTGTGACAATGCGATCAAGCGCGTAGCTTACCGCGGGGTATTCAAAAAGCTGAACCATATACACCAACTTCAATCAGAGTATGTATAGATGTACCACTTTCCGTTTTTTCTCATGTCTTCAGTGATTTTCACTTCTTCTTTCCCTATTCCGAAGAAATACTCATTGCCATTGTAAGAACAATTCATGATCCCCCACACATTCTTATTTGATTTCGGCGGGTCTCTATAACACCTTTGAAAAGACAGAGTTGACGGCCAAGACCAGGGATTGTCATCCCAATCTTCCAGGACTTTATCAAGCGATTTCTCCCGGTATTCAATTAACTCCTTAACAATGGTCTCCACATATGAAAGACCTTTTTCATCCGCATGTAGATCCTTTGGTATCTCAAATCCATACCAAAAGTGTATATACCGATATAGTTCTTCCTCGGTAATTCCGTGATCCAGTAAATAAGCGCTCAGAAACTCAACGCCACTGATGCCTTCATAGTCACCCGGCATTCTTTCCGGGGC
Organism: Solobacterium sp.; assembly: GCA_016284975.1. Lineage (GTDB taxonomy): Bacteria > Bacillota_I > Bacilli_A > Erysipelotrichales > Erysipelotrichaceae > Bulleidia. The sequence continues at coordinate 502 of JAEEPV010000037.1, read as the reverse complement.
AAATAATACCGGGTTTCGCGCTTTCATCTCATTGTATAGTCTTTTTACGTTCTCCACCGAAGTAAAGTCCACGATCCCGGAATGAGTTTCGCCGTCGTCGTCGCGAACCACGACGCATGTAACGTAATAAACGAAAAATGCGAGCATTTCCTTTTCATCCGGCGTGAGTTTTCCTGCCGTCTGAGGTATTTCCTCCATTACGCGCTTCTGAACACGAAGTCTATCCTGTTTCGGAACGTAAATCGCGTATGCAGGCTTTTTCTCCTGGATCACATCGGACAGAAAATCGTATGCCTCAATTAGATCTCTTGCAATCAGCTTATCATGTATCAGTGTGGAAACAATATTAAGTGCTGTCACATTCAGAGTGATATCGCTGTCTGTCAAATCGTAACCGCAATCAACACAATAGCTTTTCATATCGTCGAATGATACTGTCATGTCGTTTTCCTCCCTCTTCATGGCCATTCCTCTTCATCTTCGTCCGCGTCGTCGAGGTTGT
>JAEEPV010000322.1 GCA_016284975.1 Solobacterium sp. | reverse complement strand
TTCTGCCGGATATTAATAATCTGCTGAAGCAGGAACGGCAGCTCTATGTCATCACAGCCGCGATTGAAAAACATGAAGAAACTCCGGCCCGTGCTGCAGAAGATGTTTATGCCGTGCTTGTAAAACTGTTTGAACCATACCGCGTGGCTTTACTGCATGGACGGATGAACTCGCAGGAAAAGGAAGAGGTCATGAATCAGTTTGCCCGCAATGAAGTACAGGTACTGGTCAGTACGACGGTTGTTGAAGTCGGTATGAATGTTGTGAATGCGACTGGTATGATCATCTATGATGCAGATCGTTTCGGACTCTCCCAGCTGCACCAGCTGCGCGGCCGTGTGCAGCGCGGAAGTGAGCAGGGATACTGCTGGATGCTTACCAAAAGCAAGGACCCGGATACACTGGAACGACTGCAGGTTCTTGTGGATACGGATGACGGTTTTCGGATATCCATGGAAGATTTACGGTTAAGAGGACCGGGTGATATACTGGGGACGAGACAGAGCGGACTGCCGGATCTTGTACTCGGCAATCTCGCTGAAGATACCGCAATCATGAATACCGCGCGAAAAGATGCGGCAGATCTCATGAAAGACCCGGATGATCCGGATGTTGTTTTGTTTTTCGATCAGCTGAAAGATGCGGTCCGTTTTGATTAGGAGGAACATGAAGATCATTGAATGGCTGAAGACCATCGGCATTACCTGTGAGAATGAAGAACTGATCGAACAGGCTTTTATTCATTCCAGCTATGCCAATGAACATCAAAGCCGTCACGATAATGAACGTCTCGAGTTTATGGGGGATGCGGTTCTGCAGCTGTGGTCCAGCACGCAGATCTATCCTCTGAACCCGCCGCTGAGTGAAGGGGAAATGACCAGACTGCGTTCCAGTCTGGTATGTGAGAAAGCACTGGCCGGATACGGAAGAGCACTGAACCTGAATCAGTTTTTAAAACTTGGGGCTGGCGAAGAGAAAACCGGCGGCAGAAACAAGGACGCGATCATTGCGGATATGTTTGAGGCATTTCTCGGCGCCCTGTATCTGGATCAGGGATATGATGCGGCAGACCGGTTTCTGCATCTTGCCATGGATCCGTATATCGTACATCCCGCAGATTCCGAAGTGTTTAAGGATTATAAGACGAAACTGCAGGAGTATGTACAGACCGACCGGCGCAAATCGGTGCGCTATGAGCTGGTATCCGAAACCGGTCCGTCCAACAGTCCGACATTTACGATGAATGCGATCGTAGATGATCTGATCATGGGTACCGGAACCGGTACTTCAAAGAAACAGGCAGAACAGAATGCGGCAAAGAACGCATTTGAAAAGCTGGTGAAATAATGGAGGGATTATGAAAATTACCGAATGGAAACAGCTGATTCAAACCGGCGCACTGGATAAGCGCCTGGAATTCCTTTATGGAAAAGAACGGATCAATGCACAGAGGGAGCGCTATCTCAGAGTGCTAAATCATGCGGAAGTGAAAATCGGCGAAGGGGATGTACGGCTGTTCTCTGCACCTGGCCGCACCGAAGTCGGCGGCAATCATACCGACCATCAGCTTGGACGTGTTCTTGCCGCATCCATTGATCTTGATGTACTTGCGGTCGTAAAGCCGCACGATGAACCGGTGATCCGCTACTATGCGGATGCGTTCTCGGTACAGCCGGTAGATATCACGAATCTGGACATCAACGAAAGTGAATATAATACAACGGAATCTCTGATCCGCGGCATTGCCGCAAAGTTTGCTCAGAGCCATTACCAGCTTGGCGGTTTTGACTGCTATGCGGAATCGGATGTCCTTCCCGGCAGCGGCATGTCCAGTTCTGCTGCGTTTGAGATCCTGATCGCGGAGATCTTAAGCGAAGTCTATAACAAGGGAAGCGTTTCACCAGTTGAACAGGCCATGATCGGCCAGTTCTCGGAAAATATCTATTTTGGCAAGGCAAGCGGTCTCATGGACCAGATGGCATGTTCCGTCGGCGGATTTGTAACGATCGATTTCAAAGAACAGAACAATCCGATTGTCCGCAACATCCCGTTTGAACTTGACCGGCACGGTTACGCGTTGATCCTGACCGACTGCAAGCAGTCTCATGCGAATCTTTCAGATGAGTATTCTCTGATTCCTTCCGAGATGAAAGCGGCCGCAGCGGTCATGGGCAGGACCGTATGTTCCGAAGTTACGGTTAAAGAACTGCTGGATCATGCAAAGGAGATTCGTGAGAAATGCGGGGACCGTGCATTCTTACGAGCCTATCATTTCCTGAAGGAAACAGACCGGGTGCTCGATGAAGTTTCCGCCCTGGAAAACGGTGAAATCATAACGTTCCTGAAACACGTGATCGAAAGCGGTCAGTCGAGCTTCATGTACCTGCAGAATGTATATCCGCCTGCAGAACGCATGCATCAGTCGCTGGCAGTCGGACTGGCGCTCAGCCAGGAGCTGCTGGAAGGCAAAGGCGCATGGCGTGTACATGGCGGCGGATTCGCCGGTACGATCCAGGCCTTCGTTCCGAATAAGATGGTCGATACTTTCGTCAAGGAAGTCGACAAGGTCTTGGGAGAAGGTTCCTGTCAGATCATGTCTATCAGAAATACCGGTGGCGGTCTGGTGGAAGACTGTCATCTTTAAGCAATAAACAAGAAAGGATGGATTATGAATAAATCTAAAATTTATGTAGAGAAAATGGTCATTCCTACCTATACGGAATCTCCGCGTGAAGAAATGCCTGTTTTCCCGGAAAACCGTAACCATCAGGGAATGTTCGGACGTCCGTATCCGAACAAGATCATTACTTTCGCTCAGCGTGATGAAAGAGTGGACAAGGAATATACCGTTGTCCGTCTGGAAAACGACTATATCGAAGTAATCGTTCTGCCTGAGATCGGCGGCCGTGTCTTTGGTGCCAAAGACAAGAAGACCGGTTACGAATTCCTGTATCGTCAACACGTTATCAAACCGGCCCTGATCGGTGACTATGGTTCATGGATCTCCGGTGGTGTCGAATTTAACTGGCCGTTCCATCATCGTCCAAGCGGATTCGCTCCGGTCGATTTTACAACGGAAGAAGAGCCGGACGGAACAGTAGTCTGCTGGTTATCGGAGCACGAGCCGGTCGACCGTACCAAAGGTCTGGTAGGTATCGCTCTTTCACCGGATCA
>JAEEPV010000321.1 GCA_016284975.1 Solobacterium sp. | reverse complement strand
GTATGCGACCGGGAGCACGCCAAGGGTCAATTCCATCGCAGTATACTCCTGGCATGTGGCCTTTGTGACTGCGGTAGACGGAGACCGGGTTTATATCAAGGAAGGCAACTATATGGGACATTACTATGAACGGTGGGTTCCGGCCAGCGGTCTTCCATATACCGGACAAACGTGTCTGGGCTATATTTATCTCTGATTTGACCGGTAAATCCGGTCATTTTTTATGTACTTATTGACAGAATGAATATAATAAATACGCAGGAAAGAAGGTAACTATATGATTAAGGTTGATGTAGTATCCGGCTTCTTGGGAGCCGGTAAAACGACACTGATTGCCAAGCTGGTCAAGGAAGTCTTTGCAGGCCAGAAAGTCGTACTCGTAGAAAATGAATTTGGTGAGATTGGAATCGACGGCGGATTTCTCAAGGAGGCCGGAATCGAAATTCGTGAGATCAACAGCGGATGCATCTGCTGCACTCTTAAGGGAGACTTTGAAGAAAGTCTGAAACAGGTTGCGGAAACATATTCCCCTGACCGTATTGTGATTGAGCCGTCCGGTGTCGGAAAACTTTCTGACATTCTCCGTGCGATCCGCTCCGTAGACGGACTGGAACTCTCCAGCTATTCCACCGTAGTTGATGCAAATCGCTGCAAGATCTACCATAAGAACTTCAAAGAGTTCTTTGATGATCAGATTGCGACAGCTGCCTGCGTAATCCTTTCACGGACCCAGGCGGTTTCGGAAGATAAACTTGCACAGGACGTTGCCATTGTCCGTGAGCTGAATCCGGAAGCACGCATTATCACCACACCTTGGGATGACCTTTCCGGCCAGGCGATCTTCGATGCCATGACCGGCAGTTCCAACGGATTCCCGGCAGACCTCACAGATGACGATGAGGACGAACACGAACATGAGCACCACCATGATCACGAGCACGAACATGATCATGATGAACATGAACATCATCATGAACATGAAGAACACGAACATGAGCACCATCATGATCACGACGAAGATGAACATGAGCATCATCACCACGACCATGATCATGATGAGGAAGATCATGACCACCATCACCATGAACATGAAGATGTAAATGAAGGTCTCTCGGAAGGAAACCGCATCCATGTCGGAGAAGATGAACATCATCACCACCATCATCACCATCACCATGGACATGATGCAGATGAAGTATTCGATTCCATCGGAATTGAAACCATCAACAAGTATTCCGAGGAACAGATCCGCAAGGCGCTTTCCGGGCTGGGCGAAAACATCATTCGTGCCAAGGGCATTGTTCCCGATCAGGACGGGAACTGGCTGTTCTTCGATTATGTGCCGGGCGATATCGACATCCGTCCGGGCGCACCGGCATATACCGGTCTGATTACGGTAATTGGTGAAAAGGTCGATATCAATCTGATGAAGGAACTGTTTGAGGTGAGATAATGCCATCTCCGGTATATCTGTTTACAGGTTTCCTGGACAGCGGAAAATCCACGCTGATCAAGGATACTCTGAGTGATGAAAACTTCATGGAAAAAATCGAACGCACTCTGATCATCTGTTTTGAACAGGGTGAAGTCGAGTATGAACAGGACTGGATGGATGAGCATCATGTCTTTGTGGAATACTTTGATTCCGTAGAAGAGCTGACACCGGAACGAATGAAAGAGCTTGATACGATCTATCATCCATCGCAGATTTTCATCGAATGGAACGGCTCCGAAGCACTGGATCCGAAGTTTCTCGCTTCCTTTCCGGAGTTCTGGCCGCTCGTAGAGATTCTCTCTACCGTCGACGCGACGACCTTTGAATCCTATATCAACAATATGCGGGGCATCATGTTTGAACAGCTTCGATACAGTGATGTTGTCATTATCAACCGCTGCACAGAAGAAACCAACGGGCAGATGCTCAGAGGCAATATCAAGGCAATCAACCGGAGAGCTCAGATCTTCTACGAAGGAGCGTTTGGAAAGCAGATCAAGCTGAAAAGCGGAACCCTTCCCTTCGACATCAATGCGGATGTCATTGATATCAAGGATGACGACTATGGACTCTGGTATATGGACTGCATGGAAAACCCGGAGAAATACTTTAACAAAAAGATCATCCTTCGGGGAATCTATTCCAAAAAGATACCGGGTTATGAGAAGTCATTCATTCTCGGCAGACAGGCCATGGTATGCTGCGCAGCGGATACCAATCTATGCGGTATCACCGTAACCGGCGTCAATATCGCTGATATGAATCTCGGTGACTGGGTAGAGGTCGAAGGCGAACTGAAGCCGATCGAAATGGAAAACGGCGGCAAAACCGTTGTGCTCTACGCCAGCCGCATTCAGTTCTACCACGCGCTTGAAGATCCATACGTATACTTCAGTTAAGGGAATTCACTTTGGATTCCCTTTCTTCTGCTATCATGGAATCATGATAGAACTGTTTGGAACACTTGGCCCCTCCTGCAGAGATCAGCAGACTCTGATCCGAATGTTTCAGGAAGGCATGAACGGAATGCGGCTGAATCTTTCGCATGCCAGCCTGAAGGAAAGCAGCGAAATGATCCGCTGTTATCAGGAGGCGGCTGAGGCTGCCGGTGTAAAAGGTGAACTGCTGATTGATCTGCAGGGACCGGAGCTTCGTCTCGGACGTCTGGAACAGCCAAGGGATCTGAAGGAAAATGACCGGCTTGAAATGGATGCACTACCACTTCCGAAATGCGTAACGGATGCGCTGGAAGAGCAGGATACCGTATTGCTCGATGACGGGAAGATTGAGTTGTTTTATGAAAACCGTCAGTTTACCGTCAGACGCGGAGGTTTATTATCTTCCCGCAAAAGCATCAAGATCATTGGAAAGGATCTCCCGATGCCTGCATTAACGCAAACAGACCGGGATAATCTGGCAGCCGCGAATGAATTCGGTGTCAGCGCAGTGATGCAGCCGTTTGTTCGAAATGCGGACGATCTGCTGGTGCTGAAAGAAGAACTGAACCGCTGCGGATGTTCTTCGATCCGCATCTTTTCCAAGATAGAAAACCGTACCGGATTGGAACATCTGGAGGAAATCATTGCGAACTCCGATATGATCGTGATCGCAAGAGGAGATCTTGGCAATGATGTGCCGCTGAGCGAACTTCCGGGCGTACAAAAGGATATTGCGGCTGCCTGCAGAAAACAGAATGTCCCCTTTCTTGTCGTTACACAGATGCTTACCAGCATGATTCACAATCCGATACCTACCCGGGCTGAAGTATCCGATATCTTCAACGCTGTAACAGACGGTGCTTCTGCCGTCATGGTAACCAATGAGACTGCGGTCGGTGACTATCCTGCTGAAGTCATCAAAGTACTTTACGATACTGCAGCTGCTGCAGAACGCTGGCTGAAGACACATGAATCGGACTGCTGAATGACACAATAAAACTCTGCCGGAATCAATATCGTGTGATATGGTTCCAGGCAGAGTTTTATGACAGTTGGAATTACATGCTTTCCGGTGCACTGACTCCGATGAGATTCAGTGCATTTTTTAATGTGATGCTGGTTGCTTTTACCAGTGCAAGACGCTGAGATGTCAGTTTTGGATCTTCCGCATTGATGACACGACAGCTGTTGTAATAACTGTGGTAAACCTTGACCAGTGACAGAATATAATCCGCGATCTTGTTCGGTTTCCGCATCAGTGCCGCTTCTCCAACATGATTCGGGAAGTCGCTCAGCATCTTGAGGATCAGAAGTTCTTTCTCATCATTCAGCTGATCGAAATCTTCTGCCGTCTCAAACCCTTCTGCCTTTTCCAGAATCGAATGCATACGGCTGTATGCATACTGACAGTAATAAACCGGATTCTCATTCGTCTTGGTACGGGCAAGCTTCATGTCAAAGTCCATGTGCGTCGCAACATCTTTTGAAACAAAGAACCATCTTGCCGCATCTACACCAACATCCTCGCAGAGTTCTCGAATCGTGATTGCATTGCCGGTGCGCTTGGACATCTTAACTTCTTTTCCGTCTTCCACCATCCGGACCATCTGAATCAAATCAACTGTCAGAGTATCTTCCGGATAACCCAATGCCCGGAGCGCCGCCTTCATACGTGTTACATAACTGTGGTGATCAGCACCCCAGAGGTCAATCAGTTTCGGATAACCGCGTTCAACCTTGTATACATGGTTGGCGATATCCGGTGTCATGTACGAAAGTGTTCCATCACTTTTCTTCAAAACACGGTCTTTATCATCCCCGTATTCGGTGCTTTTAAACCAAAGAGCTCCGTCCTTTTCATAGGTCAGTCCAAGATCATCCATGCGTTTCAGAACCGTGTTGATCCGCTCTCTGTCATTCTCATAAAACAGTGTTTCATGGATCCAGGAATCAATTCTTACCCCATACAGTTTGAGATCTTCATCGATCTTCTTCAGTTCTCTGCTCTTTCCCTCCTGCATGAAGTACGCAAGACGTTCCTTCGGATCTGCTTCAAGCCATTTATCCCCGTCTTTTTCAGCAATTTCAAACGCAATCTTTTTCACATCTTCCGCATGATAGCCATCTTCCGGAAGCGGATATTCCTTCCCAAAATACTCGAAATAACGGGAAATGAGAGATTCGCCAAGCATGACGATCTGATTGCCGGCATCGTTGACATAATACTCCCGCAAAACATCGTATCCGCTGGCTTCCATCAGCCGGCAGATTCCGTCACCCCATGCGGCATTACGGGCATGTCCGCAGTGAAGTTCACCGGTCGGATTCGCGGAAACCCACTCAACCAGCACTTTCTTTCCTTTACCGGAATCATTTGTGCCATAGGCATCTCCGGCTTCAATGATCTTTCCGATCATTTCGGTCAGAGAGCTTTCCGAAATGCGGAAATTGATGAATCCGGGATTTGCGACTTCAACCGATTTTGCCTGAGAAAAATGCGTTCTCAGATGTTCCGCAATCGGTTCTGCGATTTCAGTGGGTCGCTTTCGAAGCTGTTTTGCAAGGCGCATCGCAATGCTTGTACTGTAATCACCCATTTTCGGATCACGCGGTGTTTCCACCACCAGCATGCCTTCTGCATCGATGCCATAGACCGTCTGTACCGCTTCTTTTACCGCGTCATAGATCAGATGTTCAAAATCGCTCATATCGCTAACCTCACTCTTTTACAAAAAAAGCCCCCGCAGGCTTTTTTCCAGCAGCGCGCCGAGCAGGAATCGAACCCGCAACCTCCTGGTTCGTAGCCAGACACTCTATCCAGTTGAGCTATCGGCGCATTCTGACGGGAATTCGTTATCGAAAACCGCCACTTATATATAATACAAATTCCCCTGTTTTACAACCTACCTCAGCAGATCTACAAGACTGGTATGCATGAGATCAATTACCATTCTTGTCATCCCTTCAACCCCCTGCATCTGCTCTTCACGGAAAACAAATTCCCGGATATCAAATGCGATGCATTCCGAATAATACCGGGAAAGCAGATCATTTGAATACCTGGGCAGCAGGCTTTCCTTCCGCCTTTTATCCAGATATGCTTTAAGAAACTCCGCAAGACTGCTTCGAACCATTTCCTCAAAGCCATTCTGTCCGGTGACCTGATAAGCGGCTTTGTAGAAATCCCGGTTTTCTTCAATCGTCTGCAGCACCCGCCGGATAAAGGATTCGATATCTTCATCCTCCGGTAGTGTGCCAATATCCTGGCGAACGATACTGCCGAGACAGTCATATTTATCATCAAAATAGTTATAGAACGTTGCCCGGATTACACCCGCTCTGTCACAGATCTGCTTGATTGTTATTTTTTCAAATAATGAGCGGACCATCAGTTCTCTCAGGCTCTCACAGAGATAGGACCGCATCAGCTCCTTATGACTTTCCATCACCATCTCAGCCTCTTGTACCAAGATACTCCGCAAACCGTATGACGGTAAACAGAATCATGAGAATTCCTCCGCTCATCCCAACCGTGCGGGAAAATCCTGACCCAAAATGATAGCCGACATACAGCGCTGCCAATACGCTGATCAGTGTCATTAACGCAACAATCACGATGACTTTCATGAGATCAAAACCTAACAGGAAACAGCCGGCTCCGACCAGGACAACTCCATAGGAGTGCTTCAGTGCCAGACGGAAACACTGTTTCATATCAAACGAGCGATCCAGTTTCTCTTCTGTATTTCTGGTATGCCAGGCTCTTACCGTAAGGAAAATACCGATACAGAAAAGGATCACATAAGCAGTTATGATTTCTGCTTTTTCAGTAAGAACTCCTTTGCACATTACAGAAAATGCATATCCCGCCAATACCGCAAGTACATTTACGGCAGATGTGATCAGCGAAAACAGCAGTGCTTTAACCGGTGTCAGATTACCAAGGGTCGCCCCTTTATTCATCATGACGACAAACCCGCTGAAGGTCAGTCCCAGAAATATCATTAACGCATGAAGTAAATACATCTTATAAATCCTCACTTTTGCATTACTATTGTAGCCAATGGCCACCCCATTCCTGCTATACAAACAGACCCTAATGTATAAAAAAGAAAAGGATCTGTTTCTCAACAAATCCTGTTTCTAATAGGGGGAAAGAAATAGTAATATCAATATTTACATCTTAATGATAACGCTGACTGCTGGTATGAAATGTGAAAGATTGGCGAAAATTGCCATATTCCCCAAATCCGGCCTCAGAGTCCCTTCCGTTCATGGAGATAGAAAGAATAGGCACAGGGCACGATTACCATGACAGCTGCAACAGCGACCATCAATCCAGGACTGATCCAGCCGGTCAATGTTCCAAGCAGAATCACAAATCCGCCTGCTAC
>JAEEPV010000320.1 GCA_016284975.1 Solobacterium sp. | reverse complement strand
TTTCCTTGAAAGGGATGCACTGGCTGAAGGAGGTTTAACCATGTATTACTGCTACCTGAATCAGAACGATCATAATTCCATCATTCGAATCAATGAGGAAGGAATTACTTACCGCCTGGATCTGTCAGGTGATGAATGGGTTCCGGTTTCTGCAGTTGACACCAGTAAGCTGCTGCCATTAGATACATCCGATGTACAGATGATCCAGAAGGCATTTGAGACTGCCAGAGAAGCACATCGTAATCAGAAAGATAAAGCAGGAAAGGATTATATTCTTCACCCGCTGACCGTTGCACAGCTCTGTGCAGGGGATGCAGGTGCCATCACTGCTGCGCTGCTGCACGATGTTGTAGAAGATACAGAAGTTACATTAAACGATCTCAGAGAAAAAGGATTTCCGGAACGCGTGATTACCGCTGTAGATGCTCTGACACGTCGGAAAGAAGAACCGCGTGATGTCTATCTGAAACGGGTAAAACAAAACGCAGTTGCCGTACAGGTCAAGCTTGCGGATCTGACCCATAACTCCGATCTTTCCAGATTTTCGTCTCCCAGCGAAAAAGATATTGCCCGGGCTGAAACCTACCGCAGTGAAATGGCATTTCTGCAAGATAAAAAATAACACACCCGAAAGTGTGTTATTGACTGTGTTATTTGGAGAGAAGTGCCTGATCATTGGCGAACTCTTCACCGCTGGCAGCTTCGAATTTTTTCATAAGATCCTCAACCGTGAGGTTCTTTTTTTCTTCTCCGCGTACATCAAGCAGAACTTTTCCTTCGTCCATCATGATCAGACGGTTTCCGATATGGATCGCATCCCGCATGTTGTGGGTGACCATCATCGTAGTCAGATGATTCTCTTCTACGATCTCTTTTGTAAGATCAAGCACAAGCTTTGCGGTCTTGGGATCCAGTGCGGCGGTATGCTCATCCAGAAGCAGAATCTTCGGCTTCTGCAGGGTTGCCATGAGAAGGGTAAGCGCCTGTCTCTGGCCGCCGGAGAGAAGACCGACTTTTGTCTGCATCCGATCTTCAAGACCAAGACCGAGTGTCGCAAGCTTTTCACGGAACATCTGACGATCTGAATTCTTTACATTCCAGGAGAGCCCCCGCTTCATGCCGCGCCTTGCCGCTAAGGCAAGATTCTCTTCAATCTGCATGTCTGCCGCAGTACCGGTCATCGGATCCTGGAAGACACGGCCAATGAGATAAGCACGTTTGTAATCCGGTAATCCGGTAACATCCGTCTCATCAATGAAGATCGAACCCTCATCGATCGGCCATACACCGGCAACCGCATTGAGCATGGTACTCTTGCCGGCACCGTTGCCGCCGATTACCGTAACGAAATCACTTTCCTCAAGTTCCAGATTGACATGGTTCAGGGCAATCTTTTCATTGATCGTACCTGGATTAAAGGTCTTGCATACATTACTGACTCTGAGCATTGTTTTCATATTAACCGTCCTCCCTGGAAGACTTCATGGAACGTTTTCCGGCTAACCGGAAGGAAGTCTTCGATTTCGCCTGAAGATTCGGTACCGCAAGGAAGATCGCAACAACAACTGCGGTCAGAAGCTTCAGATAGTTGGAATCGAGCTTCAGCCAGAGCACGACAACGATGACGAAGTAATAGATAATGCCGCCGACCACCACAAAGATCAGACGACCGGCAAAGTTCAGATGCTTGCCAAGCAGCGCGTTGCCAAGAACTTCACCGATAATAACCGCCGCAAGACCAATAACGATCGCACCGCGGCCCATGTTGATATCCGCAAACCCCTGATACTGGGAAAGCAGTCCGCCGGAAAGGGCAACAAACCCATTTGCCATCGCAAAGCCAATCACCTTCATGGAATTGATGTTGATGCTCTGGGCTTTGGCCATTTCCTGATTACAGCCGGTTGCACGCATGGCGCTGCCATGCTGTGTACCGAAGTACCAGTACAGCAGGGCAATCAGTGCTGCCGCAAGCAATCCCGCCGCAAGAATGGAGCCGGGAATGTTGCGGCTTGTCACAAACAGCACATACTTGTCGACCGGAATACCACGGTTGGCAGCCATGCCCATGATCGCAAGATTAATGGAATACAGGGCAAACTGCGTCAGGATTCCGGCGAGGATCGCAGGGATCTCAAACACCGTATGCAGAAATCCTGTCACGGTACCTGCGAGAATTCCTGCCGCTGCGGCAATCAACAGGGCGACCACCGGATTGACACCTGCAAGCACCAGCATGACCGTGACCGCACCGCCGGTTGTAAAGGAACCGTCTACCGTCAGATCACTGGTACCAAGCAGCCGGAACGTGATGTACACGCCCAGTGCCATGAATCCCCAGATAATACCCTGGGCGATACCGCCGGGAAGTGCCCCAAGCAGATTTCCAAAATTCAAACTCATAATTCGATAAACCTCCGGGTAAAACTTCTAAAAAAGAGAAAATACGGGGTGTCCATCACCCCGTATGGAAAATCCTGAAATGTACTGCTGTTATTCCGGACGAGCTGCTTCTACGTAATCGGACGGAACGTTGATGCCAAGAGCGTTGCAGCGCTCTTTGTCATACTTCTTTACCGGGTTCTGATAGTATTCGATCGGCATTTCATTGACCTTTGTTA
>JAEEPV010000319.1 GCA_016284975.1 Solobacterium sp. | reverse complement strand
TTTGTAATTCTATCACAAAGTGCTGTTTGGGGAGCGTCATACTGTAAAAGGGTAGTTTCATTTGATAAAATGTGCATGTTTGAGAAACAGGAGGTAATCGGAATCATGAGTGAAGTAAATTCAAGCAATTGTGATCACAACTGTGAAGGGTGCAGTGCCAACTGCGGTGAACGCACAAACCCGCAGGATTTAAAGATTTCCCTGCATCCGCGCAGTTCGGTAAAACACGTGATTGGTGTTGTTTCCGGAAAGGGCGGTGTCGGTAAGTCATTTGTGACCAGTCTTCTGGCATCGGAACTGGAGCGCAGAGGGCATCGTACTGCGGTACTGGACGGCGATATTACCGGTCCGTCCATGGCAAAGGTATTCGGAATTAAAGAAAAGATGTATGGAGATGGCGAACTGGCGTTTCCGGCCAAGACAAAGACCGGTATTCAGGTCGTCAGTGCAAATATGATGCTGGACAGCGATGATCAGCCGGTTATCTGGAGAGGCCCGATTGTAGGCGGTGTGATCCGTCAGTTCTATCAGGAAGTATTCTGGGAAGATGTCGATTTTATGATCGTGGACATGCCTCCGGGAACCAGTGATGTTCCTCTGACCGTTTTCCAGTCTCTTCCGGTGGAGGGAATCATTGTTGTAACCTCTCCGCAGGAGCTTGTCGGAATGGTCGTCGAAAAGGCGATTAACATGGCAAACATGATGAGTATTCCGCTGCTTGGCATCATTGAAAACATGAGCTATGTCGAATGCGGCAAGTGCGGGGAACATATTGCCATCTTCGGAGAGTCTCACCTCGATGAGATCGCCGCAAAATACAATCTTCCGATACTCGGAAGAATTCCGATGCGTGAAGGTTATGCGGCTGCAGGAGACAACGGATCGATCGAAGATCTGGATGTACCTGAAATCAAAGCAGCTGCCGATGCGGCAGAAAAACTTGCATAGTTCACCCGAAGTTCACAAAGACCGGTTATACTGCAGCTGAAGGAGAAAACGGAAATGACCAAAATACTGATCGTTGACGATGAAGAAAAGATTCGTGAGATGATCTGCAAATACGCCGCTTATGAAGGATTCGAGGCCGATCAGGCGGTCGATGGCCTGGATGCGGTGGATCACTGCATGAATCATACCTATGATCTGGTTGTGATGGATATCATGATGCCAAATCTGGACGGGTTCTCTGCGGTCAAGGAAATCAAAAAGACACAGCCGGATCTGCCGTTTATCATGTTGTCGGCACTCGGAGAAGAATATGACAAGGTTCATGGCTTTGATCTGGGAGTGGATGATTATGTAGTCAAGCCGTTTTCATCCAAGGAACTGATGATGCGCATCCATGCGATTCTGAAGCGGACGCGTCCAGCGGCTTCTTCCGGTGAGATCTACCGGCTGAAGGACATGGAGATCGATTACGGTGCCAGAACGGTAACGATCCGCAATCAGCGCGTCAATCTGTCTCCGAAAGAATATGAACTGCTTGTTTATCTGGTGCGCAACGCTGGTATTGCACTGACCCGTGAACAGATCCTTCATACCGTATGGGGATATGATTTCTACGGGGATGATCGGACACTGGATACACACATCAAACTGCTGCGGAAAAATCTGGGGAATTACAGCAGCTATATCGTTACCCTGAGAGGAGTCGGCTACCGTTTTGAAAAAGAAGAGCAGTCTTAAATGGAAAATTGCCAGATATCTGCTTTCTTTTGCGATCGGACTGATTCTTCTGCTTACGATCTTTCAGAACATTCTTCTGGAGCCGATGTATGAACGCTATAAACGGGATACGGTACGGAAGGCTGGAAATGAAGTCGTAGAAGCTCTGACATCCGGAAATCAGGAGGACTTAACCAACACGATCTGGACGGTCAGCGCCGCAAATGATACCTGTGTAAGGATTATTGATACGTCCGGTGTGGATCAGGTGACCGGTAACATGGGATGCGTCCTCTATCGTATGAATACCCGAGAGATCCTCGAGCAGTATTCTCTGGCAAGAGATAACGGAAATGAATACTTTTCCTCATCCGAGGGAATCGGCATACCGGGCGGACCCGGCGGCCAGGGAAAGCCCGGAGATGGCGGGATGAAGAATATCACGCTCACCCGCATTGTAGATACCAATGACGGCACGGCAATCGTAATGGTATATGCCGGTCTGTCTCCGGTGAATGCCACGATTGCAACCCTGCGGCTGCAGATCGTTTACATCGCCGTGATTGTCTTCCTGTCCATGATTCTTCTGACATGGATCATGAACCGGCGTATTGCGACGCCGCTGGTCAAGATCAATGAAGCGGCCAAGGAGCTTCCAAAGGGTGTTTATCAGACGGATTCCAAAACCAATCAGTACCGGGAAGCACAGGAACTGAATGAGACGCTGTCTGCGGCTGCAGAAGATATTCAGAAAGCGGATCGGGCAAAACGAGATCTGATTGCGAATGTATCCCACGATCTGAGGACTCCGCTGACCATGATCAAGGGTTATGGTGAGATGATGCGGGATCTGCCGGGCGAAAAAACAGATGAAAACCTGGAAGTGATCATCCGGGAAAGTGAGCGTCTGAAATATCTGGTGGATGATCTTCTGGACCTTTCCAAACTGGAAGAGGACATGATTGAACTGCATCGCACGGATTTCCTGATGAGCGATCTGGTTGCCAGAAACGTTAATAAATACCGCAGTTATCATAAACAGGATGCGTTTGAAATCCGATCGGACTGTGAAGAAGGTCTTGTGGTAAATGCGGACGAAAGCCGGATTGAACAGGTGTTCAACAATTTCATGAGCAACGCCGTCAACTATTCGGGAAGCTCACGGGTGATCGAAGTACGGTGCTTCCGTAAAGACGACATGGTGCGGACGGAAGTACAGGACTTTGGGGAAGGAATCGAATCTGATAAAATTGATGACATCTGGGACAGGTACTATAAAATCGACCGCACGCATGTACGTCAGTATGATTCCAGCGGACTTGGTCTGAATATCTGCAGGAAGATCCTCGATCTTCATCAGGCACCGTATGGTGTTGTCAGCAAACTGAACGAAGGAAGTACATTCTGGTTCGAATTGCCTGCAATCGAGCCGGAATCGAAATCATAAAAGAAGGAGAAAAAAACATGAAAGAACTCAAAGGAACCAAAACGGAACAGAATCTCGCGTATGCATTCGCTGGTGAAAGCCAGGCCCGCAACAAGTATGATTACTGGGCAAGCCGCGCGAAGAAAGACGGCTACGAGCAGATCGCTGCTACATTTGCAGAGACTGCGCTGAACGAAAAAGAACATGCCAAGATGTGGTTCAAATATCTGCAGGGCGGTTCCATTCAGGATACCGTTTCCAATCTGAAGCAGGCAGCGGAAGGCGAACATGAGGAATGGACAGAGATGTACAAATCCTTTGCAGAGATCGCTGAAGAGGAAGGTTTCACAGAAATCGCAGAGCAGTTCCGCGGTGTAGCCAAGGTCGAAAAGGAACATGAAGAGCGCTACAACAAGCTGCTGGCCAATATCGAAAACGGCGAGGTATTTGTCCGTCAGGATGCCGTAACATGGCAGTGCCGTAACTGTGGTGCAGTCGTTGTTGCCAAGGAAGCTCCGGAAAAGTGCCCGGTATGCGCTCATCCGCAGGCTTACTTCGAACTGAAGAGAGACAACTATTAATTCTGTAATGGAAACATTTGTCTACAAACCAAAAGGTGTCTGCTCGACTGAAATGCGGTTTCAGCTGGAAGGAGATGTGATTTCCGGTCTCGAAGTCATCAATGGCTGTAACGGGAATCTGAAGGGAATCTCAGCTCTGGTAAAAGGCAGAACCATTGATGAAGTCATAAGCTGTCTTGACGGAATCAAGTGCGGATTCAAACAGACTTCCTGTCCGGATCAGATGGCACAGGCACTGAAGACTTACAAAGCACAGCATTAATTCACGAATCTTCTGCGCAAAACAGGCAGAAGATTTTTTTGTCAGGCGGTATTTCTTTCATTCTGTGTGCTTTTCGGTAAAATAATGGAGTCAGGAAAAGAGAAAACATATGATTTGGATTCTGATTATTGTATTAGTCGTGGCAGATCAGGTGACAAAGGCACTGATCGCAGCCAGTCCCGAACAGTTTGGGAATCTTGAGGTGATTCATGATTTTTTCTATATCACTTATGTAAAAAATACCGGAGCCGCCTGGAGTATGCTTGCCGGACAGCGCGTTTTTCTGTCGCTGCTGGCAGCTGTGGCGATTCTGGTGATGATCTTCTATCTGAATAAAATGCTGAAGGAAGATAACAAGCTTTCCGCGGTTGCGCTGGCGCTTATGATCGCCGGTGCGGCAGGGAATCTGATCGACCGTCTGATGTTTGGCTATGTACGGGATTTTCTGAATTTTTATATCTTTGGATATGATTTTCCGGTGTTCAATGTGGCGGATATCTGTCTTACGGTAGGGGTGTGTCTTCTGATTATTTCCACGATCTTTGAAAAAGATCCGGATGCGGATGCCGTCGATCCGGATGTGATCGAGCCTGAGAAAGACCGCACAGGAGTATGAAGATGCAGACGATCATACTGAAAGCAGAAGAAAACGGTGTTCGTATCGATAAGTATCTTTCGGAAAAGACCGAACTCTCCAGAAGCCGGATCCAGGCACTTTGTGAAGAGGGTCATATTCTTGCGGATGGAAAACCGGCAAAGTCTTCTCTGAAGCTCACGGAAGGAATGGAAATTGTCGCTGCGATTCCAGAAGATGAACCGCTGAATGTTGAACCGGAAAACATTCCCCTCGATATTCTGTATGAAGATTCGGACATCATTGTAATTAATAAACCGAAAGGGATGGTCGTTCATCCGGCAGCCGGTGTGCACAGCGGAACACTGGTAAATGCACTGCTTTTTCACTGCAAAGATCTCTCCGGAATCAATGGTGTACTGCGGCCCGGGATCGTGCATCGGATTGACAAGGATACGACCGGCTGTATCGTTGCCTGCAAAAATGACAACGCCCACCGGTCGATTGCTGCGCAGCTGGAAAACAAGACCTGCCATCGGGAATATCTGGCACTGTGTGACGGGGTGATTGATCATGAAGAAGGACTGATCGATGCGCCAATCGGACGGGATCCGAAGGACCGCAAGAAGATGACGGTCATCGACAAAAACAGCAAACCGGCCAGGACGCATTTCGCTGTCCGGCAGCGGTTTCAAAACCATACGCTTACGGAATGCAGACTGGAAACCGGGCGTACGCATCAGATTCGTGTTCACATGAGCTATATTCATCACCCTGTTACCGGGGATACGGTTTACGGCGGCGCATGCAGATATATGGATACGCAGGGTCAGGTGCTTCATGCCTACCGCCTGTCGCTTGTTCACCCCGGCACAAACGAAGAAATGACGTTTGAAGCACCGTTGCCGCAGTATTTTGAACAACTGCTGTCAATTCTGGAAACGGAAGAAAAAGAATGAAGGAAAAACCGAAAATCACTGCAACATTTATCGTTACACTGATCTGTGTTGTGATTACATTACTGATCAATTTTTTGCCGTTTGGCGAAACGGAAACGGAACGGGCTATCTTTTTCGGTGCGTACTATAAAGCGTTTGTCATAGCCGGAGAATGGTTTCGGATGCTGACATGCGGCTTTGTACATGTCTCGGTGCTGCATCTGTTCATGAATATGTTTTCCCTTTCAATTCTCGGAAAGGCAATGGAAACTTCTCTTGGTGTACGGAACTATCTGATTCTTCTGTTGGGTTCGGTCATCGGCGGAAGTGTGTTTCTGTTCTGTACATCCGGAAATACCGTTGGTGTCGGACTGTCCGGAGGACTGTATGGATTACTGGCGGCCTATGTCCTGCTGGTAGCCAAAGCAGGGGCATTAAAGATCCCTCAGGTACGCAACGGTGTTCTGCAGACGATATTGATCAATCTATTCATCAATTTTATGCCGGGAGTAGCCTGGAGAGCGCATTTTGGCGGAGCTATCACCGGTCTGATTCTGATCCTGATCCTCAAGCCGGATATCAATAACAAGAACCAGCGTATACATGCGTCCGTTGCGTTCGTACTGCTACTGATCGGCGCAAGTGGATTCTGTATCAGAAGCAGTACCATCAATTCTTCCGAGATGTACCTTCTGACCGATCTGAGAGTTCTCAAAATGGAGGATTCGATCGGACTGCATGAACATGCAAGACATATGGCTTCAAATCTGGACAAGCTGTATGATGTAACATATCTGGAAGACATGCTGGAGGTAAAGCAATAATGGGAAAACGTCTTGATACACTCACATGGGATGAATACTTTATGGGCCTTGCCCATCTTTCCGCACTTCGTTCCAAAGATCCAAATACGCAGGTGGGTGCTGCAATCGTGGATGAAAATCATCGCGTTGTTTCCGTCGGGTATAACGGATTTCCTACAGGATGCTCCGACGATGTATTCCCCTGGGAAAGAGAAGGGGAAGCACTGCATACGAAATACTTCTATGTAGTTCATGCAGAATTGAATGCAATTCTGAACAGTCCACGCTCGGTTACAGGCTGTACGATTTATGTTTCACTGTTCCCGTGCAATGAATGCGCAAAGGCAATTATTCAGTCCGGTATCAAGCGGATTGTCTATGAATCAGATAAGTATGCTGAGACAGACGGCACGAAAGCCTCTAAGGCAATGCTGGCAGCAGCCGGTGTTGAACTTGTCAGAATTGAAAACACAATCAAGTTAAATGTTGAAAAAGTGCCAAATACAACGGTATGACAAAAATACATCCTGATCATGATGTCGGGATGTTTTTTGAAGGAATTTCCTTCTTATGACTAAGAGAACAATAAGGAGGAAATTCAAAGAATGAATTCTGAAACACCTGAACGAAAGTATTATCCGATTTCAAATGACAAAATGTTTGCGGCAGTATTAGCTTCCAACCCGGATCTTGCGCAGCAGATGATCGAAACGATTCTGGATATCCGGATCGATCATGTCGTATGTGTCAATGCCCAGCAGATCCTGAACTACAATGCCAATGTCAAAAGTGTCCGGTTTGATGTCTATATCAAAGA
>JAEEPV010000318.1 GCA_016284975.1 Solobacterium sp. | reverse complement strand
ATGATTTTAAGAAGCGTACTCTTGCCGCATCCGCTTTCACCGACAATTGCCAGCTTTTCACCCGCTTGAATCTTCAGAGAAATACCTCTGAGGCATCCTACACTCTGCTCGGGATCATAACTGAAGTGAACATTTTCAACCCGGATATTGCCCTTGAGAAAGCGTACATATTCCATGGACTTGTTCTGCTCATTCGGAGACTCGAACAGCGGTCTTACATTATCCGCGAGGATCCACATCTTGAAGATCTGACCCATAACGCTGGTAACCGTACCGGCTACCGATACGATCATGCTGTAGGAAGAGCTGAAGATCATATACTGCTCACGGGTAATATCGTTGAACGCGGCAGTTCCCATCAGTGTGATCGTTGCGCAGGTCGTAAGCGCGGTAAGAATCGCTCCCTGATGGCGCAGGAAGAACGGTTTGTTGTAGTTATAGTGCAGCGTGGTGCGGTACATTTCCGCCCATCTGGCATAGACCGCCTTTTCCGCACCCATGCCCTTGACCTTCTGGATACCGCGGATGACGGAATAGAAGAAGCTGTTGTTCTCCATATCGACCGCCATCGTTTCCCGGTTGATCATGCCGTTTCCAATTGCTCCGATAATGGAAACAACCAGCTTGAGCACGATGAAGATCAGTGCCGGTCTGAACAGTTCCGGGGAAATCCGGTGCATCTGGGCAAGATATACGCCCGAGAACGAGAAGTTCAGCAGCACATCCAGGAAGATGTTGAGAATCATGTTGGAAAGATTCGTACAGTTGCTCATCCGCTTGGACAGTTTACCGGATGAGGTGGAAGCGAAGAACGATCTTGGCAGATGCAGTGCCTTTGCCATGACCGCCGCCTGGATCCGGATCGATACCCGGTTGCGGATCAGCGTAAGTACTTTCGTTTTGATTAATCCGATCACACCTCTCACCAGGTTCACGGAGAGGAACACGCAGAACATCACCTGCAGTGACCGATAGTCCGGTGGCGTCTGTTTCAGGAATACGTTATAGACCCACTGGTTGATCCTCGGAAGATAAAGACCCAGAAACGAAACCGCAGCCGCCGCCGCCAGCATGATCACGACATCGTAGACGGTCAGATACTTCAGCACATTGACGATAAAGGTCGTGATGATCGTACGTGTCTCCAGCAGAGGCTGATTGAGCACAAAGCACGCCGGCTTCAGCTTTCGGATGTAATCTCTCGTCGCCCATCCCTTTTTGGATTCATGCGGACAATACCAGCGATAGCCGATAAAGGACGGATACAGCGCAACTGCCTTGCCATCCTGGCGGAATGCAAGAATATACTCCGTCCGATCCTTTGCCGCATCCAGTACCGATTCCTCGCTGCGATACATCATCCCCAGTGGATCCAGTATCGTTTCAAGCAGTTCCTCGGTCTTGAAATTGCCGTACTGACGGGAGACCGATACTTTGAATTTATCGAGGATAAACATCAGTACATTCTGAACATCGTCGGTTTCGCTTTCGTTTCTGCGCACATGAACATCTTTCAAAAGCGCTTCATCCGCATATTCTTCCAGAATCCGGTTCTGGTTTTCTTTTTCCCGTATAACTTCTGAATAGATTCCCATAACGTCACCTGCCTATTGCGAACCGATCAGCTGACGGTACAGCCCTTCCTGGGCATACAGTTCACTGTGCGTTCCTTCCTGTACGATTCTGCCTTTATCCATAACGTAGATCCGGTCACAGTCCACGATCGTGGAAAGACGGTGAGCGACTATGACACAGGTCGTTCCCTTGTTTCGGATCGACTGAATGACTTTGTTTTCCGTTAATGCGTCCAGTGCGGAAGTAAACTCATCCAGAAACAGCATGGTCGGTTCATGCGCGAGCGCTCTTGCCAGTTCCAGACGCTGCAGTTCTCCGCCGGAGAAGTTGGAGCCGTTTTCCCGGATCGCTGTGCCATAGCCGTCCCGGTCACGCATGATCCGGTTATGGATCTGTGCATCGCGGGCAGCGAGATAAACTTCATAATCTTCGATCGTTTCATCCCACATCCGGATGTTGGAATAAATGGAATCTTCAAATACAACCGTTTCCTGATCCACACCGGTCAGGGACGAATGGAATACGACATCCGGAATCTCCCACCGGTGCTTGCCGGAGTATAAGATCTCACCGGATTCCGGCGTATACAGATCCGCCATCAGCTTGAGCAGCGTGCTCTTGCCGCAGCCGGTTCCGCCGACGATCGCCACCATTTGGCCGGGATTTACTTCCAGGCTTACATCATTGACCGCAAAGTCATCACCTTTGTTATACCGGTAACAGACATGGGATACCGTGATCTGTCCGGGCAGCTTGTCATACTCGATATCGGGCTGCAGCGGAATCTCTTCCCGTACCGGACGGTTGTTGATATCGTTGATCCGCTCAATGTTGGTACGCATTGTCTGCAGAGCGTTGATCGAACTGAGCGCACTGCTCAGGGAATTCCGCATGTGCGAAAGCACGGTATTGAACAGTGCCATCGTACCAAGGGTAAACATTCCTCTTGTAATGAAGTAGGCACCCAGGAACAGCTGTATGCCGGAGAGCAGATAGCTGTGAATATTATTCACCGCGGTAATGACCCGGTTGATCGAGAAGCTGGTTAGCTTGCTTTCATTGGCCTGAGACTGAGACCGATACCACATATTGAAGAACGCCTTTTCCGAACCGGTGGACTTGATGGTATCAATCATGTTCATACCGTTGAGCACCGAGGAGTGCAGCGCGTTGTTCGAGGTTGCCATGGCCCGGGATACGATTGCGTTTTTCTCCTGCAGATAAAGCACGACACCGATGTTGATCAGTTCGATCACAAGACAGATCAGTGCGATCGTCCGGTTATATCCCATTAACATGACGAAATAGAACACCACCATGACGGTGTTGATGATTCGCGGCACAAGCGATTCGACAAGAGAATTATCAAGGCTGATGTTCGCATCCAGCCGGCCCATCAGTTCGCCGACACTGTACTGCTCAAAGAAACTCAGCGGCAGGGCAAACATGCGTTTGAACATCTTACTGCCGGATTGTGCAGACATCCTGCGGCTGGTATCGTTGATCACATGGTCTTTCCAGATCGTAAAGAACAGCATTCCCAGCATGATCGCATACAACCAGAACATTGAAAACACGCTCAGGACCGTCGGATCTTCCTCGATATCGGTATTGTTAATAATAAAGCTCGGCAGGAAGGAAAAATCATTCCCTTTCGCCACCACATTATCCATAAAGTATTTGATGCCTTTGGACAGCGTGAGATCCAGCCAGATACAGATCAGTGACCGCACCAGCAGGATAAACATCGGCTTTGCCAGCGGCTTGAGCTTTGGTAGGATCAGCGACAGCAGTGAGTCCTTTTTGCCTCCCGGCACAAAGTCTTTCCCCTTGGAAAAGAGGATCGCCTTGCCGGTAATCATTGTCTTGAACTTTTCGATCGGAATCTTGATTTCACCCTTCGAAGGATCGATCGCATACACCAGTTTGGGTGAGATCCGCTTGATGATCCCGTAGTACCGTTTTCTCCATTGAACGACCAGCGGAAACTTCTGGTTCTTCAGTTCCTCAAAGCTCAGCTCCTTTATCTCCGCATTCAGACCATAAAACTCTGCCGCTTTGCAGATCTGTTCCGGACTGGAACCGTTTCTCGAGGCAACACATATTTCCCGAAGTTCTTCCATGGAAACGTATTTTCCGAAATAACCCAGCATCATATACAGTGCAGCTGCACCATTCTCACCTGCGGTCATTTGTATTCTTACAGGAATTCTCATCGCAATCTCCGTTTATTAATTGTTTTTATTTTAACAAGACTTAATAAAAAACATGGGGTAAATTGAAATACCACATGTTTTTTGTTTGCCTATTTTTCTTTGTTTTCTTCGGGAACCAGCTCGAATTTCTTACCGCAGTTTTTGCAGTACATATCGAGAGTGCGGTTTTTGGCGCCGCAATGCCTGCAGATCCATACAGCTACAGTATGATCCGGAAGTTTCGCTTTGCAGTTCGGACAGATGTCGAGATCGGACGGCACCGCCTGGCCGCACGCCTCACAGATCTTATACTGACTGAGTTCTTTATCCACGATCTGATCGAACATTTTATCCCAATCCCGGCTTCGTTCTTCGAAGTGTTCCATGATATCGCCGTGTTCCCCCGGCTTTGACTTCGCACTTCCGTAGGCTGCTTCTTCCATTTCAGCGGTCATCCTGTCTGCGGACTCGTTGATCACACGTTTTGCCTTCTTTATAATCGGGTTATTCTCAACGAAATTCTCATAGGCATCTTCCATCGCCCTGTCGATCTTATTCTCTTTTTTCGGAAACAGCTTATCAAACAAACCCATATTGTGCCTCCCTGCTTACCCGGCCGTCTTCCGGATGCTGGTTTTAATTATATGTATTTCCGGCATATTTTTCGAACCCTTTTGGTTCCAAAAACAGACTAAAAAACTAGGCAAATACCTCTTCACGCATGTAGTAAATACGCTACAATAAAAACAACTGATTTCTGAAAGGAGGAACAGAATCATGACCTACAAACTCTGGGAGCTCGCAGACGATCTGAAGAATAATTACGAATGGGTTGAGCTTTCACACGAAATGTCCAACGACAGTCCGGTATGGTCCGGCATCCCCGAAGGTTCCGTCGAAGTATGTAAAACCGTCTTTGACTGGGGCAATCCGATGCTCGAATGTCTGATTCAGACATTCAAATTTCCCGGACAGTTCGGCACCCACATTGACTTCCCGGGTCATTTTGTCCGCAACCGGGAACTCTCCGAAGCGTATTCCACGGAGAACATGATGTATCCGCTCTGCGTTGTCGACATCACGGACAAGGTAAAAGAAGATGTTCACTATGCGGTAACGAGAGAAGATCTGCTTGCGTATGAAGTAAAGTACGGACAGATTCCGGACGGCGCATTTGTCGCCCTCCGTACCGACTGGGCGAAAAACTGGCCGGATATGGATAAGCTGTCCGGTATTGCGGAGGACGGCAGTGAAAACTTCCCCGGCTGGTCCCTGGAAGCGTTGAAGTTCATCTACGAAGAACGCAATGCGGCAGCCAACGGACATGAGACACTCGATACCGACGCCTCCGCAGAAGCCGCCAATGCCGGCGATCTTGCCTGCGAACGGTATGTGCTCGACTGCGGCAAGCTTCAGGTTGAAGTGCTGGATAACCTCGACCGTGTCGCCCCTGCCGGTGCACTGATCTTTGTCATGTGGCCACGCATCAAAGGCGCTACCGGTCTTCCGGTACGTGCCGTCGCTGTTACCCCGAAACAGTAAAAAACAGATTCCACTTGAAAGAGTGTCTTCTCCGATTCGGATCGGTCAGACACTCTTTTCCTATTTGCTCGATTTTAAAATATATTGATGTGATGCCAGGCACCGCGCCGGTATTCCTGAATGACAGAAATCAGAGGGTGCTTTAATCAGAAGCTCGGTGTGTAATTCTTGTGATAGGCATTGACTGCTTCCTCTACCGTCTGTGGTCTGTAGCCATTCTTTTTGACAAAAACCACAATCGCTTCTGCCTGAGTAGGATCGACTTTCTGACCGTTCCAGTAGTAATCACCGGTATTCCATAAATAGCCAAACTCACCTGAAGTGCCATCTTCATTTCTTAAGGTCAGACCAGCCATCTCTGCTTCCGCTTCTGTGATCTTCCAGCTTCCGCCGGATACTGCATTAAGCTGTTCATCTTTTATTTTGTTTTCGCTCATGTTTGTTGTTCTCCTTTTTCTTCCATTGTTATATACGAATATTTTTTCAAAAATCCTCTTACTCTTTTGTTTTTTACACTTCCTTTCAACAAAAAACATAAAATTCGATAACTTAAGTCAATAAGTTTTTGATGAATTTCCAGATAAATTTGTGATCATCATTTTGCGCATGACGAAAAGAAGAGATATACTCCCATTTCAATTCGAGATGATCT
>JAEEPV010000317.1 GCA_016284975.1 Solobacterium sp. | reverse complement strand
AGATTGTAAAAAACATGTCTTTATACTGCATCGGATCGCTTGCCGCATAAATGCACGCAACCGAAGCCACAACAATCGTATCGTGCCGTTCAAGCAGAGAGTTCAGCGTGGATTCCCGGAACATATCCAGTTCTTCATTGATCGCAGCCGTCTTTTCGATATACATGTCGTTTTTCGGCATGTATGCCTCCGGCTGATAATAGTCAAAGTTTGAGACAAAGAATTCCACCCGGTTGTGCGGAAAGAGTTCCTTGAATTCACTGTACAGCTGACCTGCCAGTGTCTTGTTATGAGAAAAGACCAGGGTCGGACGATTGACCCGTTCGATGATATTGGCCATGGTAAAAGTCTTTCCGGTACCGGTAGCACCTTCCAGGACCTGTTCCTTTTTTCCCTCTTCCAGACCTTTGACCAGCGCTTCAATCGCCTGTGGCTGATCTCCGGTTGCCTGGAACGGAGACACCAGTTCAAATCGTTCCATCCGCAAACTCCCTGCTGCAGCACAGTGTTTTATCGATCGGTTCATAAAGCAGTGTTTTCCCCATGACATCGGAAATACTCCGGCTCGGGGAAACAGCTGCGGAGGTTTCTGTCCTGTCGGCCGCTTCATCGTCACGCGAAAGAATCTCGAGCGCCTTCTGATACTGCAGATCACTGCTGAGATCCGTGCTCCACTTTCGGATAACCGCAGACACCAGTGCTTCATACGTTACACTGCTGAGCTTGCCATCCGCTTCCAGTTCGGTTTCCTTCTGGAATGAAAGGAGTGCCTGTTTTGTCTGTTCCGAAAAGTAGCCGTCCGTCCGTCCCGGTTCATACCCAAGAAAATCCAGACACAGCTGTGCTTCTTCCGTAAAGCTGCTGACACTGTCTGCTTCCAGCACCAGATCTTCCTCCATCGTTTCATAGAATGTATTCAGTACCGGATGCAGTTCCACGATTTCGTTTGGTTCAATGCCGATGTTGTTGATCCAGACACCATCCGGGCTCTTCCAGATACTGTCGGTATACTTCAGGGCAGATCCGTCATCGTAATACTGCGTGACCTGTACGCTGCCCTTGCCATAAGTTGTCATGCCGACAACAACCACATCATCCCGCTGTTCTTTCATTGCCATCGTAAATGCCTCAGAGGCACTTGCCGTATTGTTGTTCGTGAGGATGACGATTGGAGAAAACTCGGTATAGTTACCGCCGACGGTCTTGTTCGACGTCTGAACCCCGTTTGCATAGTCACGCCGGATGAAAACGGTATTGGCAGGAAGGAAGGCGCTGACGACTCCCTCCAGTGCTTCCAGATATCCGCCGCCGTTATCTCTCAGATCAATGATCAGTTTTGTGGCACCCTGCTCCCTGAACTCATCCAGATAGCTCTGTACTTCATTGGCCGTGGTTTCTCCGAACTGTTCCAGCTGAATCAGTCCATAGCCTTCATCGGTTACTTTTCCATTGACTGTATGTCCGATTTCACCCCGGGTGATATCCAGTGTGACGTATTTGCCTTCCCGCAGGAAAACGATCGTGACATCCGTCCCGATCTCACCCTGTACCAGTTTCTTGATTTCGTCTGCGGACATATTATCGACGACCGTACCGTCAATGGAATGAATGATATCGCCTGCCTGTACACCAGCCTTCTCTGCCGGAGAATCGCGGAAGACACGGGTAATCAGGTTCAGGCCGTTTGCCTGACTTTGAAACTGTACGCCGATTCCCACGAAGTTGCGGTTAATGGACTGCGTAAACTGCATGATCTCTTCACTGGTCATATAGGTGGTGTGAGGATCTTCTTCGTTGGTTGTCATTCCGATAAGTGCCTGATCCGTCAGCCGACCGGTAAGGTTTTCGATATCCTTTGCGAAGTACCAGTATTTCTCCAGGATCGTCCGGATACTGATGATCTTGTTTTCTGTTTTTTCCGTGGTCACATAAGCGACCTCTTGCCGTACGGTATTGGAAAACGGTGTCGGCACAAACGCACTGAAACCCCAGCCGATCAGCAGTGCAAGAATTGTCACCACGATGATCCAGCCGGTGGTTCTGCTGTTCTGTTTTTTGAGCCTCTGATTTTCTTTTACAAGCTCATCTTCATATTGAAAACGTTCTACCGGTATCTTATACGTTACCTCGAGACCGTCACTTTCCTGTTTCGGTTTGCTGTCGGTCATAGCATATCCCCCAAATCAGCAGACGACGAAAAAAACGTCTTCTGCGCATGGAATAAGTATATCGCATTCCCCCTCACACGGAAGAAGAATCCTTAAATATTTAATTTTATTTAAAATAGAAAATCCGAAGCCTGATGACTCCGGATCCGTTTCATGATTATCCGCCGAACAGTGATTCCGGCTTGACCCTGCATGGTGCTCCGGCACCGGCTTCACACAGGCGGGAAAGCCCCGCGCTGCCCCAGCCGCAGCCAAAGGCAAGATCACCGTTCCAGTTTGTCGCATAGTTGGTGAAGCTGCCCGCATCTCCAAGATAGAATACTTCGATATGACAGTGCGGACCGGAACTGTTTCCGGTTGAACCAACACGTCCGATGGACTGACCGGCGGAAACGATCGTTCCCTTGGAAACGACCGACCCATACTGCATATGAAGATACTTAACCGCATAGAGACCGCCGTTGATCTTGGTCAGAAGATAGGCCTGGTTGCCGCCGCCCCAGGAGCCGCCGATATTGGCACCGCACCCGTTTCCAAGACCTCCGGAATCACAGCCGTCAGCCGAATGGAGAATAACACCGTTGCCGACTGCGACAACTGCAGAACCGGTGCTGCCGGAGAAGTCTGCGCCAAGATGGACACCGCCCGAAGAATAATGCCAGGTTCCGGCATACGGGTTGATATGGATACCCGGAACCGGATATGTCCAGCCGGCTGTCGCCACGACTTCATTGAGTTTGCTGGCGATCTCATTCATGAGTTTCTGAATCTCTTCGATCTCAGAGGCATACCGGTTGCCCTGCGCTTCGAGTTCGGCATTCTGCCGCTGCAGTTCTTCTTCATATACCTGTGCCTGATACATCAGAGACAGGTATTCATTCTGCTTTGTAACAATTTCTTCCTTCTGCCCCTGCAGAACGGTTTTATGTTCTTCGACTTCTTCCTTGTCTTTGTTGAGCTGTTCGATCTTGATCGCAAGTTCTTCCATGATCTTCGTATCGTAATCGGTAATCGCAGCCAGCCCGTTTGCGATCCGGACAAAATCATCAAAGGTTGAAGCCCCCATCAGGATATCGAGATACTGATTCAGGCGCATGGTCCGCTGCGAGATCACCATACGGTCTTTGATCTTCTCTTCCGCTGCGTCGATATCGGCCTGATTCTCCTCGATCTTCTTTTCCAGCGTTTCGATCTTCTTCTCCGTGACCGCGATCTCTCCGTTCAGATCTGCAATCTCACCATTCAGAGAAGCAGCCTGTGCCTGATAAGTCGCAACCTGATTGGCATAGGAAAGAATATCGGCCGCGATCTCTTTCCGCTGCTTTTCAATTTCCTGAATCTTGGCGTTCAGGTCAGAGGTCGCATTGGATTTGGTCTGAATATAGGCCATGCACTGGGATTTCTGCTGGGAAGTAAGCTCCCCTGTCCCGGTACAGAGATTGGTCCAGTATTCATTATCGGAATAGTCTTCTCCTCCGTTTCCCTCTTTCGTTCCGGTGGTTTGTGACGTGGAATCCCCGGTTTTGGTTTCTCCCCCGTCTTCCTCCGCCAGTACGACGGAAAACGGAACGCTCAGAAGCAGAGAAAGGCTGAGAAGAACTCTCAGCAGACGTTTCATCAGCGCTTCCACCTCAGGTACTTCGTAACGGAAAGGAACGAACCGATGAGGCCTACCACCACACCGATCAGAAGGATCGTCCAGCATGCGTTTTTCAGAAACTGTGCCGGCGGGATCAGTTTGAACATCTGGGATACCAGATATCCGCCCGTCAGGTTATAGGCGGATGTATAGCCATACCAGGTCAGTATGATCGGGATGACTGCACCAAGTGCTCCGATAATGATTCCTTCGACAAGAAACGGAGCACGGATAAAGCCATTGCGGGCACCGACGTTGCGCATAATCGCAATTTCATCGGCACGGGCCATAATTGTCAGTTTGATCGTATTCTGGATCAGGAAGATTGCCAGCAGCGAAAGCGCCAGTGCCAGAGCCCCGCCGCCATAGCGGATGGACCGCAGCATGGAAATCAGGGTAATTGCAGAGGAACCGCCGAAGTTTACGGTATCGATGCCATCGATCGCAGCGATCTGACTGGCGACACTCTCCAAAGCGGTACCGTCTTTTACCGTGACATAGAACGCATCATGCATGGGGTTGTTATCCCCTTCAAACGGCTTGAATGCCTCTCTTGTCTTTTCATCGGAAAAGGAATTCAGATAATACT
Source organism: Solobacterium sp. (assembly GCA_016284975.1). Lineage (GTDB taxonomy): Bacteria > Bacillota_I > Bacilli_A > Erysipelotrichales > Erysipelotrichaceae > Bulleidia. The sequence goes on along the minus strand of JAEEPV010000317.1, from coordinate 6,348 downwards.
GAAACTCATCCGCTTTGGAAGAATAGGTGACAGTATCAACGCCTTCGATCCCCTGAATCGCAAGAGAGATACGGTCTTCCTCCTGTGCGGTCTCATGGTCATAACCGACAATTGCGGAGATCTGAACACTCTGTTCAATTCCCTGGGTAAACTGGCTGACATTCATGGTAAACATCATGAACAGACTGATGATGATCAGTGTCAGCGTAACTGCGACTGCCGCGGAAACAGACATTGCCCCGTGGCGGAATACGCCGAGAAATCCTTCTTTGATCGGCCTCCAGATTCTATTGATCATGCTGGACATAACCTCCTTCCTTCAGGTCGGCTACGATATGGCCGTGTTCAAGTACAACCGTACGCTTGCGGTGCTTGTTTACGATCGTCAGGTCATGGGTGACCATGAGAATCGTTGTACCGTATTCCCGGTTGATCTTATCCAGTAAATTCATCACTTCATCCGACATGGACGGGTCAAGGTTTCCGGTCGGCTCGTCTGCGATCAGAACCTTCGGCCGGTTGGCAATCGCTCTTGCGACAGCGACACGCTGCTGCTGGCCGCCGGAGAGCTCACGCGGAAAGCTGTTTCCCTTCTCATCCAGACCGACAAGGTTCATAACCGACCGGACACGTCTGCGGATCAGAGACTTTGGCAGATTGATGACCTCCAGCGCATAGGCAATGTTCTCAAAAACGGTCTTGGACGGAAGCAGCTTGAAGTCCTGGAACACAACGCCGATGTTACGACGGTATACCGGGACTTTGGAATGACTCAGTTTACCGACATCGATTCCGACAACACTGACCTTTCCCTTGGTGGCGATCTCTTCGCCATCCAGCAGCTTGATCAGTGTGGATTTACCGGAACCGGTCGGTCCGATGATATATACAAACTCGCCCTGTTCCACCTTGAAATTGATGTCATAGAGCGCGTTTACTCCGTTTTTATATTTTTTATACACATGGCTGCATTCAATCATTCCGTAACCTCTCGTCAAATCCCAACTATTATAAAATAAAGCACCTGTATTTCCAAGAAATACACGCCAGTCCCCGCAGAACAAAAGAACTGCCCCGAAAGGCAGTCATCAGATACGGAATCCGTAGGTAAATCCTTCTCCATGCATGTCGGTCGCATCCGTGGTTATCACAAATGCGGAAGGATCGTCATTTTCAACGATCTCAATCAGAGATCCATATTCTTTATGGCCCACAACACACAGAACCACCTTACGGTGCTTGCCGGAATATCCGCCCTGGGCATCCATCAGGGTTACGCCGCGGTTGAGTTCGCTTTGAATATCGGATGCGATCTTCTCCCAGTTATCAGAAATGATCTGTACGCTCTTGGCCACCTGGCCGTCTCCGATCGACAATACCCGATTGATTGCATAGGATGTCACAAACACGGAAATAAAACCGATCAGCACCGCTTCGATTCCATAACCGAAATACCCCAGCAGGACGGTGAGCCCATCGATAATCAGCACCAGAGTAGACACTTTGACACCGGTAAGCTTATGAATGATCAGCGGCGGCACATCCATTCCGCCGGTGCTCGCGCCTGCCCGTATGACCAGTCCCACGCCGATCCCGCCAAGCAGTCCGCCATAGAACGAAGCCAGCAGCGGTTCGATCTGCGGGATGATCAGTATTTTTAAGAGAATCTCATTGAACACGGGATACAAGAGAGACGAAAACACCGTCGTCACAAAGAATTCTTTTCCAAGAAACAGCGATCCGATGATGAGCAGACCGATGGTCAGTCCATTGGCCACAAGCGTCTTGTCCAGATGCAGAAACGGTTCCAGTGCGACGGCAATACCGGCTACGCCGCCGGAGAGAATATTGAACGGCAGGATGAACATCTGAACGGAAACACACAGAAAAAAAGTGCCGATAATGATCAGCAGGATATTACGCACTTTTTTCAGAACCGTTGTTTTTTTCAATGCCATTGCCAGTAGATTATATCATTCCCCGTCAAAAGAAGACGGTCCGATTTTACAGATTGTCCAGCTCTGCCTCGTTCAGTCCGCCGGCCTCCGTCAGATTGACCAGCCACTGTTCCTTGCGGACCAGATAGAAGGAGAAGACAAGCTTTATAACATCGGTGAACTGCCCGACCAGATACGGCCAGAGATACGGAAGACTCGTACCGTAGGCTACAAACCCGACAATCGGAATATTAACAAGCCACATAAAGCCGCTGTCCATGATCAGCGTGTGTTTCATATCTCCCCCTGCCCGCAGGGTGAAGTAACACTGGGCGGAGCTCATGTAGATCCAGAACAGGAACGCCTGCACGGCCAGCACATCTCTTGCGACCTTCTGGGCGCCTGGGGTTACATTGCGGTACAGCAGCGGTACGAGTGCTCTGGAACCGTAGATCAGCACACCGAACAGTACCGCCAGCATCACGGAAAACGCCAGAAGGCGATAGGCATTCCTGCGTGCCTCATCCTTTTTGCCTGCCCCAAGCGGTGTCGAGATCATAACGGTTGCCGCAGCGGCCATTCCGCCAAACAGCGTAAAGAAGAGATCTCCGATCGTACCGGCGATTGAATAACCCGACATGACATCCGCGCCGCGTGTGCTGTAGAACTTGAACAGCGTCGCCATGCCAAACGACCAGAGCGTCTCATTCAATACCAGCGGTGCCGCTTTGGAAAGCACCCGGTTTCGAAGATCCCCGGGAATATCAAAAAGATCCGTGAAACGCGTATCAAACGCATAGCCTCCCTTTTTCAGAAGTACCATGCACAAAACGAGTTCTATGAGTCTTGCCAAGAGTGTTCCAAGCGCTGCACCCCGCAGTTCCAGACGCGGAAAGCCGAAGTGGCCGAAAATAAAGCAGTAATTCAGGAAGGCGTTGGAAAAGATGGATGCGATGGAACAGTACAGCGGTGCCCTGGTCTCTCCCACCGCACGCATTGAGGAGTATACCGAAACCATGACGGCACTGGGCAGAAAGGACCAGGCCGCAATCGTAAGATAGGCAACACCATCCGCAACGATCGCCGCATCCTTTGTGAAAAACGACAGGATCCGGTTCGGTGCAAGCAGACCGGCCAGTGTAAAGAGCCCCATGATGAGCGCATTGAAAAGAAGCACGGTTCGAAACGAATGCTTCATATGATCTTTTTCCCCTGCACCAAGATACTGCGCGATAAATACCGAGCCGGCATTGGCAAGGCCCATCGCCGCAAAATTTGCGATCATATAATAGCGGTTTACCGCTGCGTCCGAGCCGATCGCCGCATCCCCGAGCATTCCCACCATCAGGTTGTCCACGAGGTTGACGGAACTTGTGATCAGCTGTGTCAGCATCATCGGCACCGCGATGGAAAGCACGGTGCGGAAGAATAATCGATCCGAAAAAAAGCGTCTCATAACAGGTATGATACGCACGTTCGTTTCCGCAGGCAAGTTACATTGTTTTCAGACTGTCACCATTTGATACGGGCCTTCAGAAACGTTCCTGCATTTGCCACAAATATATTCGTCCAGACGCTGAGAATCAGCAGTACAACCACCTGCAGAAGATAATGCCAGAAGGCGGTATTCATCTTCAGAAGTCCAAATACAAACAGTACCGGATACTGCCAGAGATAGATCTCATAGCTGTAGCGGCTGAAGAAAGAAGTTACCGGATTATCCAACAGCCGCAGAAAGCGTGCCCTGGAACAGCTGATCAGCAGCACCACCATACCGCAGAGAAGACCATAAAGCACGATGCCGTAGTGATAGACCCCCGGCAGTGTACCGGCCGCCTTAAGAAATACCGGAACGGATCCGATGAAGAATGCCAGAACCACTGGTACAACGAGAAATGCCCGGAGCGAGCGTTTCCCCTCCGGACCTGCTTTCAGCCAGCCGATCCATGCCCCGATCAGAAGCGCATGTACACGGCAGAGTGTATCGTAATACAGCATCGTCTGGGTAAAAGTGCTGTCCATGGAGGCAATCGGCATCACAAACAGGAATAACAGCACAATGACACCAAACGCCGCCAGCGGTTTTCGAAACAGCGACAAAATCCGGTAAAGCCATGGCCAGACCAGTTCGAACTGCAGCAGGATCGAAATATACCAGAGATGCGTAAAGGCGGAATTATTGGAAAGATTGGCAAAATAGTCCGCGCTTTTGGAGATCTGCCAGTAGTTGTTATAGCCAAGAAGGATGCTGACAACTTCTTCCTGTACATTTAACAGCTTGAATTTATCAACAAGACTGATGATCTCAATACTGATAAACAACATGAGAATCAAAGCCGGATAGATCCGTTCCATGCGTTTTGCATAGTAGGAAAGGATCGATACCCGTCCTTTCTTTACGGTCGAATAAGCGGTCAGAAACCCGCTGATCACAAAAAAGATGATGACCCCGAAATAACCGCCGGAAACCTTCTGGGGAAACATATGAAACAGCAGCACCCCGAACAGTGCCAGTGTGCGCAATCCGTCAAGCCCGCGGATCCGTTCTGTTTTGTGTACCGGACGTTTTTTCATGTCACTCATCCGTCCCTTTTGGCTTTGCCAGTGCATCCGCGTTAATCTCATCATGGATCAGCTGTGCATAGGCAGCCGCTCCTTCGGCAGTCGGGTGAAGTCCGTCCGCAAGAATATAAGAGCGGACATTTTCTTTGGCCAGGGTCTCCCAGTCGACCATATAGGCTTTGTCATGCCGCGCAACCACATTGCGGGTCTTTTCATTGGAGTCATTGGTTACGCCGACCGTCGTAATCCAGAAGGTCGGCCGGTCACCACAGTAACCGATCAGCTCCTCCACATCTTCCTCCTGAATATAGGAGTTGGCTCCAAGGGAAAAGACCACGACATCACCAAGTGTATTACTCTCACTCATGGAAGCGCAGACCCGCTTGCCGTCATAGATCGTTCTGCCAAATACCGCATCAAAATAACCGTTCGGAAATTCTGCATACAGCGCATCAAGCGCTCCCAGCATGACCGAATCCCCAATCCCGACGACAACCATTTCCGATGCGTCGTTATACATTCCCCGCAGCGGATTTTTTGCGAGTTCTTCTTCCTCTTTGCGTCTTGCCTCTTCTTCCGCCGCCTTGCGGGCAAGTTCTTCCTGAAGCTGACGCTTGCGTTCTTCTTCCGCTGCCTGCTGTTTCCGCAGCATTTCTTCAATTTCCGCTGCTTCTTTTTTTGCCTGCGGCGGAACTACAAAAAAACTGCGGATGCCAAGTCCGAACAGTACCATCATGAAAATCGTAAAGATCAGATTTGCCATTCGCATCCTGTCGATGCCGTTCAGCATATTTGATGTCGCACTTCCGCGTCGCTTTCCCACTTCATAATCATACCTCAAGAACGCTTTCCCGTCCGTGTTGCAGTATAATATCTCGTAAAGGAAGTAACTGAAATGTCTCAGACAGAATTGACCATCAGCCTGCACAACGGAATTTCGATTCCCCTCTTTGGGCTGGACACCATACGCTATAACGAAGCAGAAGCATACGCAGCTGTAACGAATGCCCTGGAAAACGGCATCCGGCATATTGAAACTGCTTCTGACTACGGAACGGAAAAGATCATCGGACAGGCAATTCATGACAGTCCGATTCCGCGTTCTTCCCTGTTTGTCACCGATGAGATCAACGGCATCAATAATACGGAGGCTATGATTCGTTCTGCCGAAGCCGCAATACGAAGACTGGATCTTGATTACATCGATCTTCTTTTGATGGCATGGAACGGCGGGGAAACAGAAACCGATCCCGCAAATGAAAATGTATACAAAGCCTGGAAAGGCCTGGAACAGCTCTATAAATGCGGTAATGCACATGCGATCGGTATTGTCGATTTTTACCCCTGGCAGATCGAATATCTGCTTCAAAATGTTGAGATTGCCCCGATGGTATCGTATGTCGGTTTATTTCCCGGGCATCCGGATATCGACAAACTGATTACCAATGCCGAGCATAACATTCAGACCATGGCATATCTGCCGGCGAATATCCAAAACGTCATCAATTCCAAAGAAATATCCATTCTGGCTGAAAAACATCACTGCACAGCAGAAGAAATCATCCTGCAGTATCTGAAACAGAAATCCTGTGCGATCGCAGTGCGAAAAACGATCATCCCGGATTTACAGATACTCCTGGATGAAGATGAAATGAACTATCTCGATGTTATGAAAGACTATACGGTTTGAAAAATGTGCTCCGGCACATTTTTTTGAGGATTTTTTACGTTCGCTTCCAATGAGTATATCAGAGGGAGAAAAACCATATGGGCAAACTGGATAATCTTACACATTTATTCTGGAAAGAAAATCCGGAGTGTTACGCGGAACTGTTCAATCAGTTTTTGT
>JAEEPV010000316.1 GCA_016284975.1 Solobacterium sp. | reverse complement strand
CCCGGAAAAAGCCGTTTTCATTCTCTTCGAGTTCCTGGCTGAGATCGATCAGCTGTTCATAGTGAATCCGTAAATCGAGCAGATCGCCGCGGATCGTGTTCAGCTCCGGCGGGAAGCCGGAGGTTGTGCCGGCGATGATGACCTCTTCCATCTCGGTGAGACGGTGTTCCATGCGTTCCAGCATGGTGAGGTCCTCGGAGATGGCGCATTCCAGAAGGTCGTACAGGAAGCGTTCGATTCCGACGAGGCGCCATTTGCGGGTTACCCGGATCTTTTCCATCATGGAGAGGACATAGCCGGAGTCATCAATCAGGATGATGCCCTTTTCATCCAGGGCAAAGGAGAAGCCCCGCGCCGGCCGGTGGGTGTACATGAGATCCGGACTGTTGAAAGATCCGGTCAGGGAGTCGATATTCACGACGGCCTTGGTATCCTTCGGAAATCCGTGGTCCATCTCCATATCGATGCCGAGATCGAAATAGTCCCGGTTTTCTTCCCATTCCTTCCAGGAGAGAACCGCCGCATACTGACAGCCGCTGTTTTTAATCTCCTCTTTCCCGCACGGAAAGAGGGTTTCCTTAATCAGATAGTAGTTCATACTTATACTATTCTGAAGGGTTCATGCATATTTCACAACAGCAAACTTTTCCGAACGAAATGAATGCAATGTACTTCCAGTCTTGTTTCAGGATGAGTTCAGGTTCGCTTTATAATGTAGAAACAGGGAAAAAGGGGGAACGCATGCGGATATTAATCGCCGAAGATGAGATCACCACCGCAAAGGCACTGAAGCTGTTGCTGGAAAAGGCAAAGTATTCCGTTGACATCGTGCACAGCGGCACGGATGCCTGGGACTGCATCCGCCTCGGGTCGTATGAAGTGATCGTGCTCGATAAAGAAGATTAATGCGCAGTACATGTGCTTCATCTATGACCATGCACACTTTTCTTCCTTCACTGTGAAAGCGTCCCAGCTGTTTTTTCACCACGGCTTTGATATCTGCCTGGTAATAGCCGATGTCGATTCCCATCTGTTGCAGTGTGTCTCTGTAAAACTTGCGGGTATTGATATTCAATCCATTGATATAAATGAAGAGCGTATCGCTGTTTTCGTGCCGCAGCCGTCGCAGCAGTGTATTTTTTCCACATCCCGGCTCACTGATCAGAATTGCCAATTCATTTCTGTTGATTCCTTCCCGCAGTCGTTCTGCCATCTCTCTCAGTGCACTGCTTTCATACATCTCTTCAGGCGGAACATTTTTTGGAAACGGCTCCTGTGTCATTCCAAAAAAATCTTCATACATTCTTATTTCCTTCTTTCTTTCTGGCGCTGTATGAGATCGCACTCGTTTCCGGGATCTCTTCCTTTACAATGGTTTGTTTTCTTTTTCTTACAGGCTTCTTTTCGTCATTTTCAACGGTATTCTTTTGAAGGGTCTGGTTGTACAGCTCGATTTCTTTCTGCCGCTTCTCCACTGCGGCCATATATTCTTTTCGTTTCTGTTCATCTGCACGTCTGGCAGCTTCGAGAGGACTGATACGATACTCGGTGTCCGGCATCAGAACATACATTCCGCGGTTACGAAACCTCGTCCAGGATGTATATCCACAGGCAGATCTGCGAAGAAGCTTCAGTATCGCATTGCGCCGTTCCAGAGCTGTCGTTGTGGGGCGGATGCCATGGGCGCTGACCTCACCTGTAGCGGGGTCTATTCCATAACTGACATCCTCTATGTCAAACGAGTTTATGACTTCGTTCCTCCACCCAGCCAGTGTCTTTCCGAATTTACGCATTTCTTCTGTTGATGATCTGCGAAACATCTGTACTAAAGCCGGAAATTTTTTCTCTGCTTCTTTCTTTGTGTTTCCTTCATAGAATGTGATCAGTTTTTCTTTCAGTTCCCATGCCTCTCTTAATTCCGGGCTGAGGTCAAGAAGCTTTTCTCTGATCTGGTAGTAATTAAATGTGCCTTTGAGAATTTTGTTGTATACACCTTCCCGGTCTGTTGCGAACAGCAGTTTTCCATCAGAGTCGAAATCACTGTCACGACGCCACAGCACCCAATTCCAGGACTTATACAGGTAATAATCAGGATTCTTTCCTTTACCATCGGCACTCTTTCGGGGACATTTGCTCATCAGCCGCCGGCGTATCGCATCTGCGCTGTCGTTGATGTTTTTTGCGATATGGAAGCGATCCACAGCGTGTTTACAATAGGGAAGATATGTCT
>JAEEPV010000315.1 GCA_016284975.1 Solobacterium sp. | reverse complement strand
TTCCTCAAGTTTCAAGCCCGCTTTTTCTGCGTAATTCTTCAGGCCATCACCCTTATTGACGCGGGGATCCATAAATTCAAGACATCCCGGCGCAGTGCGAATCCCGATATAGCTGTCATTGGAGATCGCTTTTGCATGTTTCAGGACTTTTTCTTCATCTTCCGGATCGTAACGGAAAAGGATATTGTTGTTTGGACGTATATACAGGCGTGCTTCATCCCCATTCGTAATAATGACCTGGGTATTATTGCGTTTCATTGACGCTTCCTGAAATATATCCATCCTTGTCGCTACCATATGTTCGTCTTCGTAAATAACCGCATTGAGATTCATAGGACGCATCTGTTCAATGATCTCCTTTATATACTCACGGGAAAGCAGATGATAGTTTTCAACGGACGGATCTTCTTTTGTCCAGAGCTGGCCGCCATTCATTCCTATGATGAAATCAAAGTCAAAGGAAAGATCCCAGTAATCCTTCATTGTGAAAACTCTCTGATTGATAGCGCGGCCGGTGCCGAGTCCGAACAGAACGCCACGCTGATGAAGCGCTTCGATCGCTTCTCGGGTGAGTGGATAAAGCTGTCCTCCTTTTTCACAGAGTGTACCGTCTATATCGGCACAAACTGCGCTCAGATTTTTAATCATAAATAAACTCCTGACTTCCGCTTATTATATCTGTATTTCGAACTTCACTCAAAACAGAATGACTCAAAGCCGTTCTTCCAAACCTGTTTTTGCATTCAACAGCGGTTTATCATAGACTGATGATACAGACATCTTTACATATATGTACGAACCGAATTTCGTACTGTTTAATGAAATTGAAAAAGGAGAATATGATTCATGAGCAGGTATGATACCGATTTTGACAAAATGGAATTTGCGACCAGAGCAGTAAAGAGCGGTGAAGGTCCCGATCCGGTTACACGGGCACTAAATACACCAATTTACGAGACTTCTACTTACGGATATGAAACTGCAGAGCAATATGATGAGATGCTTGCCCGCGGTGCCAAGTGGGAACAGGATCTGTATATTTACAGTCGTACAACGAATCCGACTACCAATGCGCTGGAAAAGAAGGTCATGGCACTTGAAAACGCAGAAGATGCCGTGATCTGTGCCTGCGGCATGGCTGCTATCAGTAACGCCCTTCTCTCAAATCTGAATGCCGGTGACCATGTGATCTGCTCAGATGACACATTTATGTGTACTTCCAGTATGTTTGCGGATATTCTGCCTGCAAAAGGAATCGAGACTTCCCGCGTAGAAGTGCTGGAACTCTCTAATATTGAAAAAGAGATCCGTCCAAATACTAAAGTCATCTATCTGGAAGCACTCTCCAATCCGCAGCTCAAACTGGCTGATATTCCGGCGATTGCCGAAATCGCACACCGTCATAACTGCAAGTTCATTGTTGACAATACGTTTCTTTCCCCCTGCGTTATGAGACCGCTTGACTGGGGGGCAGATATCGTTGTTCATTCCGGCACAAAGTATTATGTCGGTCATGGCGATGCGCTCTGCGGAATCGTTGCAGGAAGAAAAGAAGATATGGACCGGGTCCGTTACTACTATGACAATCTTGGATCGCATATCAGCCCATATGACGCATGGCTTGCCCTTCGCAGCGTACGTACGATGCCGCTGCGGCTTCGCCAGCAGTCAGAGAATGCAATGGCACTGGCAAAATGGTTCGAAAGTCGGCCGGAAGTTGAATTTGTCACCTATCCCGGTCTGGAAAGCCACCACCAGCACGAACTTGCTAAGAAACTGTTTGTAAATGGTCTTTACGGAGGAATGCTCTGTGTTCATCTCAAGGGTGGTTATGAAGAGATGTGCCGTTTCGCTGACGCAACAAAAATCCCTCCGATTGCGACCAGTCTTGGTGATGTCGTCACTTTGATGTTCCCGAAGACTGCATACAATAACCTGATTCGCATCTCAACTGGATGTGAGGATATTAAAGATCTCATTGCAGACTTTGAACAGGCTTTTACCAAGCTGTAATAATTGGAGGAGGATTATTATGCAGGAAGTATTAGATTTTTTGACAAAGGCAGGCGTTTGGTATCTCGCGACTGACGACAACGGACAACCTCGGGTACGGCCGTTTGGTGCCCAGAACATCTTTGAAGGAAAGCTTTACATTCAGACCGGACTTAAAAAGAATGTCGCACAGCAGATGCTGAAGAACCCAAAAATCGAACTCTGTGCATTTTCAGAAGGAAAATGGCTCCGGGTCGCCGCTGAAGCTGTTCTGGATGAGCGTATTGAAGCACAGGAAGCGATGTTGAATGCCAATCCCGCACTGAAGCAGATGTATGCAGCAGGAGACGGAAATACTGCGGTATTCTATCTGAAAAATGCGACTGCTACGTTCAGCAGCTTTACGGAAGAACCTCGCACGGTTCAATTCTGAGAACCAGAGAATGATCAACTGCAGCTCCATCGAAGCACTCTAATCGAGCAACATCTAAAAACCTGTTCAGCTGTTTGGCAGAACAGGTTTTTATTGACGTTCTTTGTAATTACACTATGGTTTCACGATAATGGAAGTCATATGAATAGATTCCGAGAACATCTTTTACACTCTCAATCTGTTTAATATAAATCATCTCAACAAATCTGATGATAAAAATAACTAATAATCAATTCCATCCAGCCAGGTGCCAATTTCCTTTACAACCTCTTTCAGG
>JAEEPV010000314.1 GCA_016284975.1 Solobacterium sp. | reverse complement strand
TTGACTTCAGAAACGTCACATTCTTCAGCTTTCCCTCTTCAAGATTCCAGTTCCGGTTGTCTTCACTGGGATTCGTGAAGATAAAATGGAATTCATATTCTGGATGGGTATGTTCCAGGCACGCAAAAAGATCCACGCTGTAGGGTGAAGGAATGTTATTCAGCATGACCACTTTGTTATTCATTGTTTTACCTTCACTTTCTGATAGATATCCATTAGCATCTGATAATTCGTTTCTTCCGAGTAATGATCCATGAAATACGCATATACCGAATCGTTGATATCCAAGTTTTCATGGATCGCCCGGATACCGTCTTCCAGGTTGTTCGGTTCATATTTATAGCCGTTAACACCATTCACAGTGATACTTCCAGCATTGCCCAGATCCGGTACGAGGATGGGAGTCCCCTTTGACATCGCTTCGAGCAAGGACATCGGAAAGCCTTCATACCACTGGGTCGGAAGGATCAGGGCTTTCGATTCCCCAATGACTTCGAGCAGTCTTTCATGTTCGATTCTTCCGCAAAGCTGAATGTCCGTCATGTTTTCTTTCTGAATGCGTTCCCTGCACAGTTCTTCCAGAGGCCCGCTTCCATAGATTTTCAGCTGATAAGGATGTCGGTCCATCTTCTTCCAGACATCCAGCAGAAACAGAATGCCTTTTGATTCTTCCAGCCGTCCGGCAAACAGGATCTGATCTTTTCGTTTACTAAATGGTATGAGAGATTCCTGGCTTCCTGTGGAATTTGGCTTGATAAAGATCTGTTCTTCACGGATCTGTCCCTGTTTCATCAGCTGTTTCTTATTGAATTCCGTAAGACAGATATAATGCAGTTTTTGATAGATGCCGGTCATCCGGTGGATCTTCATGCACAGTACACTGGCAATGGTCTGTAATCGGCTGTTTCGGTAACAGGAATGCTTTACTGCACAGTGAAGGCCCTTCTCTGCACAGTCTTCACAAATATGGCCATCCCGGTAGCACAGTCCATTCGGGCAGATCATGCGAAAGTTATGAATCGTCTGAACCACCGGTACCAGTTCTTTCAATGCCGCATAGTAAACGGAAGGACTGACCCGGAAGAGGGTGTTATGGACATGGACCAGTTCCATCTTTTCCTTTTGAATGATCGATTGAACAGCACGGGCAGTCTGGAAAGAGTAAATCATGGAAAACGGTACCGTCAGTTTCTGCAGTCTGCTCATGTCATTCAGTTCCGCATTGGTCCGTTCATAACAAAAGACACGATGACCGTTCTGTCTCAGAAGCTGTTCCTCCTGTTCAAACACGGTGTCTTCGCCGCCTGGGATCTGATATCGGTTGTGAACGATCAGAATATTCACAGTTATTTTCCTCGTATCACCGCATTCCAGATAAAACTGGTATTCGTATGAAAATATCGGTAAAACAGGCGTTTGGGATCCTGCATCAGCCGATACATCCATTCCAAATTATGGTCCTGCATCCACTTTGGCGCGCGGCTGATATTTCCTGCAAAATAATCAAATGCGGCGCCTACACCAACCATAAAGCCATGTACTTTATTCTGATGATCCGCCATCCAGATCTCCTGCTTTGGAGCACCTAACCCCACCCATACGAAATCCGGTTCAGAGTCATTTATCATATCGATTACTTCTTTATCTTCCTCCTCGGTTAACGGCCGGAACGGCGGATTATAAACGCCGGCAATGCGCAGCCCCGGATAGATCATCCTCATTTTTTCAATCATCCTGTCGGTTGTTTCTGAAGTTGATCCATAGAAAAAATGGTTCCAGCCATACTGTGATGATAATTTCAGTATCGCTTCCATATAACTTGGGCCTGTGGTTCGCTCCATGTTCTCATAGCCGCGTTTTCTGCCGACAGATGAAAGCGGTCCGCCATCCGGTATGGCAAGCACTGCCCCATTCTGAACCTTACGATACGATTCATCTTCATATGCCATGACCGTCGTATGAACATTGGAAACACACATATAATCTCCAGACAAATCTTTGATGTGATCAATCGTAAAATGCAGAAGTGACTCCATGTTCACTTCTGCAATATCAACACCGAGAATATTGCATTTCCGGATACCGGATGTATCTGCTCTATGATCCATCAAATCGCTCCTGTACTGCTGTTTACCGTTTTGAATGTCTTTGTAAGAATCGTCAGATCCAGCCAGATCGACCAGTTTCTGTAATAATAGTCATCAAAGCGAAGACGCTGCGGGAACGGAGCCTCGCTTCTGCCATGTGTCTGCCACATGCCGGTAAGCCCGGGTTTACAGGAAACAATGGTCTTATAGTATTTTCCCATATCTTCCTTTTCTCTTGGAAGGTAAGGTCTTGGTCCAACTAAAGACATTTCCCCTTTCAGTACATTCAGAAGCTGCGGGAGCTCATCAATGGAAGAACGTCTGATTTTTTTTCCAATTTCCGTAACTCTGGGATCATCCTCCAGCTTTTTGTTTATCTCATATTCTTCCCGTATTTCCGGGTTTTCTTCCATCATCTGTTCCAGTACTTCCTCTGCATTTGGCACCATGGAACGATATTTGATCATCTTAAACAGCTTTCCTTTATATCCGATTCGCTCCTGTGTAAAGAAAATGCCCTCTTTATCACCATTTTTCAGAAACTGAAGCTTCACATAGATCGTCATGGGGATCAGTATGACTGCACCGATCATCCCGCCAAGAATATCGAACAGCCGTTTGATGATCAGACCAATGATATCCTGATGCATGACACCTGCAGAAGAAGAGATCAGAATAACACCGTCAAAATCTTCTACCTGTGACTGATAGGTAACGATTCCGTTGATTTTAGGCATGGATTTAACGACATTTACATATTCATTAATATCGTTGTAAATGATCTGCATCTGCTCTTTCGAGGCATCCGGCAAGGCGATTACTACTTCATCCACATTATGCGTTTTCAGATAATCCTTCATGGAATCATACGGGATGATTTCTTCGTCGTATGGGTAAACCGGCTGAGAAATTCCAGGAAGCCGTTTGGAATGATTGCAGTCGACAATACCGACGATTCTGGACAGCGCAAAACGATTCAGACCATAAACCGATTCCAGATCCCTTGCGTCTTCTCCCGTCCCGATGATCAGTACATCCTGTGCCAGCCATTTACGGAACCAGATCCGGTAAAACCGGTTAATTACCATAGCCGTAACAGTCATGACTGCAGCTGTCAGCAGGTTCCATAAAACATATGGCACCGACCACATATGGAGGGTGTTCATTACGTTTGTTGCCAGAAAAAAGGACAGATTCGACAGAATCGTTCGTTTCGCTTCATCCCAGATCAGGCTGGTACTGCATTTATATCGGCCGAGAATCGTACCAAGCATAAAATACATAAATGCATATCTTCGATAAGAGACGATCGTCCAGACAATCGATCCATAATGCATGAGAAAAAGAATCAGCGCTTCCGATAATATCATTAATAATGCAAGTATCCTTCTTTTTCTCATAATCTAGTAATTCATTAATCTTTGTGATGCTTAACAATTGACTGTGCGACTACAACCGAATGATCCGGAAGATCCTGATTCACAAACGCATTCGCACCAATAACACAATAATCTCCGACTTTAATATCGCCGCAGATCACTGCATTGGAATACACGGTTACATGATTTCCAATTATAGGTTTTCCTCCTTTTCCATCAACTCCAAGCGTAACACCCTGATAAACGGTGAAGTATTCCCCGATACGTTCCGCATTCAGATAACTGAAGCTTTCATGAACGACATGAAATCCTTT
>JAEEPV010000313.1 GCA_016284975.1 Solobacterium sp. | reverse complement strand
TGTCGGCACATTTTTCCGGATCATCATGATAGGAATAATCATTCAGCTGGCCGATCTCATCTCCGGAATACAATACCGGAACACCGCTTTGCGTTAACAGGAATGCATGCAGCATGATATCCAGACGAAGTGACCACTCCAGTTTGGCACTGTCCTTTTCGTACAGTGCAGTCTCAATGCCGCAAAGGGATGCGGTTGTTCCGCACAGCCTTGCATCACCGAGCCTCGGATCATCGTTATAAAGTTCTCCGCGGGAATCACTTCCCTCCCACTTACCGGTCAGATAATCATTCAGATATTTTTTATGCGGGATCTGTTTGAGACCATCGGATTCCAGGTATTCGTAATCAAGACCCCATCCAATATCATCATGACAGCGCAGATAGTTCAGGAAGGTATAATCCTTCGGCAGTGCGAACACTGTCTCAAGCTGATGAGAAAGCAGTTTGACACTGCGGCTGGCAAGCGTATGCCAGGTACTGGCCATTGTTGTGACATTGTAGAGCATCTGGCACTCCGGTTTTTCGACGGTTCCGAAGTACGGTACAACTTTGCTTGGCTCCATGACGACTTCTCCAAGCAGAAGCGTTCCCGGACATACAACATCCGCCGCCATATGCATCATCCGTACAAGGTTATGAACCTGCGGCAGATTGCGGCAGTTGGTGCCAAGCTCTTTCCAGATATACGGCACTGCATCAAGCCGTATGATATCCACACCATTGTTGCAAAGAAACAGCATGTTCGCCGTCATATCATTGAAGACGGTCGGATTGGCATAGTTTAGATCCCACTGGTAGGGATAGAAGGTTGTCATAACAACCTTTCCGGTCTCTTCATTCCAGGTAAAGTTTCCTGGAGCCGTTGTCGGGAATACCTGCGGCACCGTCTTTTCAAATTCGTTTGGAATGGTCCAGTCATCGTAGAAGAAATACCGGTTCTGACATTCGATATCTCCCTGCTTTGCCTTTACCGCCCATTCATGATCCTAACTGGTATGATTCATCACAAAATCCAGACAGACCGAGATGCCGCGTTTATGACAGTCGGCTGATAACGCCGCAAGATCTTTGATCGTACCAAGTGCAGGCTCCACCTTGCGGAAGTCGCTGACCGCATAACCGCCGTCACTTCTTCCTTCCGGAGATTCAAGCAACGGCATGAGGTGAAGATAATTGACGCCGCATTCTTCGATATAATCCAGATGTTTGCGTACACCGTTGATATTTTTTGCAAACGCATTGGCATACATTACCATGCCAAGCATCTGATTGCCTTTATACCAGTCTTTGGCAGCAATGCGCTTCTCATCCCACTTTTTCAGTTGTTTTGAACGATCCGTATAGAACTGATACAACATGTCTGTGAAATAATCGAATGCATGTTCGTCCTGATAAAGTTCCATATAGAGCCATTTCAGTTCATCAAGACATTCATTCAGACGCTTCACAAACACCGGATCACGTTTCTTTTCTAATGTCATACGGTTTTTCAATTATCCTTTGAAGGAAGCGATGAACGCTTCAACGGCCGCTCTGTCCGGCATTACGCGCAGAGCTCCTTTTTTAGTTGTAACGATGGAAGCTGCCGCATTGGCAAATGTCAGAATCCGTGTCAGTTTTTCAGCATCGAGGCTGTCGATCCCTTCTTCCAGAACCCCATCGATCACGCAGGCACCGAAGGTATCGCCGGCACCGGTCGTTTCAATCGTTTCTTTCTGAAGGAACGGCTTTACCTCCACTCGGATGTCTTTGTAATAGGCACGGCTTCCATCCGGCCCCAGAGACAGACAGATCAGCTTGATATCCGGATAGTTTTTCCGAAGATATGCAATGCCTTCATCATAGTCATCCAGACCGGTGAACCAGGTGATCTCATTGTCTGAAATCTTCAGCACATCACAGTGCTGCAGTCCCCAGGCAACTTCCCGCTTCGCATCATCCAGACTCTTCCAGAGCGGCGGGCGCAGATTCGGATCAAACGAACGCAGCAGTCCTTCCGCTTCCGCAACCGCAACCGCTTTATGGGTTGCACTCTTGACCGGTTCATCGGTCAGAGAAAGCGTTCCGAAATGGAAGACCTTCGCATCTTTGATCAGATCTGCAGGAAGCTCATTCTCATTCAAATTCATATCCGCTCCCGGATTACGATAGAAGGAAAAATCCCGATCACCGTCCGCCAATGTATGAACAAGCGCGAGCGTCGTATGAACTTCATCATCGTACAGCAGGCCTTCAGCATTGATTCCTACTTCCTCGATTGCTTCTGTCAGCTGTTTGCCGAATCCGTCATTACCAACTTTACCGATGAAAGCAGTCTTTCTGCCAAGACGGGACAGCATGGACAGCACATTGCAAGGAGCACCGCCCGGATTTGCTTCAAAAACAGGGTTTCCCTGTTCTGACATCCCATTCTGAGTAAAATCAATCAGGAGTTCGCCAAGTGCAGTTACATCGAACCTTTTGGACATAATTATTAAATCTCCTCTTTCGTTAATAGTTTAATTATATAGGAATTTATCTTTCGAAAAGCATGAAATAAAAAAACAATGACGAACGGTCATTATCTCTTCTTTTCCGTCAGAGGACGAATGTGTTTTAAAACCAGATTCGCTGTTACGCCGATCGCGATACCGGTCGGTATAGACCCCAGCAGCAGGTATGGGAGAATCGCCGTCATCCCGATCTGTTTATAGAGGAAGGAAACGATCAGCACCTGCCCCATAGAATGCGCAATCGAACCGCATATGGAAGTAAACAGAATCGAAGCATCCGCCATATTCAGCAGAACCATGACAGTACTGGAAAGCAGCACACCTCCCGAACTGATCCAGAAGGTACTTCCGAAGATTGTGCCTCTCAAAAGATTGCCAATTACGACACGCATGACATTGACGATTACCATTTCTTTTCGTCCCATCAGCTTCAGTGCCAGCAACGCTGCGATATTGGCAAGACCAAGCCGCAGTACACCAAAGATTGGTCCGATATAAATCGACTCCAGTAAATTCAGGGCAATCGCCACCGCAGAAAGCATCGCCAGATATGTAAACCGTCTGTTTCTCTCAATTCCCATCTGGTGACTCCTGCAGGAAAATAACAACATTGTTTGGAAGACAGGTGATAGGCATGAGATTATCTTCCACTCCCATCCATCCCATCTGAGCGCAAATATGATTCGGGCAATGCTCGTTGATCACGTGCCACCGACCATCTTTGACCTCTACGTCCAGACCTCCGACATCTCCGTCAATGTGATATATCGCATCCACCATTGGATCAAATTCCTTTACGATTGTCATCCGATGCTGAACCGCCACTACATATCCGCTGCTTTTTGGCCTCAATCTCATATACAGTATCGCCGCAATACTGACAGCTGCCAGAACAGCGATTATGATCCATTCTTTCTTCTTCATGGATTCTATCTTATTCCGCCTTTTTCAGATGTTCAATAACACAGTCGATGGCGTCTACGTACCCCTGTGGGCCACGGCCCTTGATCTGCGCGATACAGTAAGCAGCTTCATAGGATATATGCCGGAACTCTTCCCTCTGGCTGATATCACTGATATGCACCTCTACAACCGGCATCGGTTCGATCGCATGAACCGCATCCGCAAGTGCAATACTCGTATGCGTATATGCGCCCGGATTGATCACGATACCATCGTAATGCTGGAAAAACGCTTCCTGGATCCAGTCTACGAGATCTCCCTCATGATTGGACTGACGGCAGTCGGTTTCCACACCGCGTTTTTCAGCTTCTTCTTTGATCATGCGGATAATGGTCTCATAATTAACGGTTCCATATATATTCTTCTCGCGGATTCCGACCATATTCAGGTTTGGTCCGTTGATTACCATGATCTTCATTATTTTTTCTCCTTCCCGTCAAACATCTGCCGGCGCTCTGTAGAAAGTATCATCTTCTGTTTCATTCCCTCCGTATCCTCTTTCTGAATCATTTCCCGGAAGGTTTCCAGCTCGCGGATAAAATCATCAATATCCTGTATCAGAAAATCTTTGTTCAGAACAAACAGTTCCGGCCACATATCTTCATTAATGCGGGCAATCCGGGTCAGGTCGCGAAAAGAATCTCCCGTATATTCCGCAAGATTGGTATTGTCATTTGCATTCATCAGTGAGACTGCAATCACATGAGTCAGCTGGGAAAGAAAACTGATCATACGATCATGTTCATCGGCACTGAGACACGTGATTCTCCGGAATCCCATATCCTGTGCCAGCTGCCGCATTGTTTCGATTGCCTTCGGTGTATTATTCTCGGTTGGTACAATAATAAAATTCGCATTCTGAAATCTGCCGGCATCCGCAAACCGGATCCCCTTGGATTCCCGTCCTGCCATCGGATGACAGGCAATAAATTCAGCACTTTTCGGCAGGTCTTTATTGATCTGATTCAGAACCGCCCGTTTGACTCCGGTCACATCGCTGATCAAAACATCATCCTTCAGGTGGCTCCGGTTTTCCCTGATCCACTTTGCGAATACGCCGGGATACAGGCAGAAGATCAGAAGATCGCATTCTATCGCTCTTTCCGGATCTTCGGTGCCCTCTTTGATCCATTTGTTTTCCAACGCATACTGCAGTGCTTCAGAATCAATATCGAAACCGATAATATTTTCATAGCCTGCTGAATGAAGCGCCTGTGCATAACTTCCTCCGAGCACGCCAAGACCGACAATTCCGATCACAGACTGTTTCGTAATCATTCCATTATTACCTCCGATCCTGCCTGCTGAAAATCTTTGAAGAAATCCGGATAGCTTTTGTTAACTGCTTCCGCTCCTTCTATGACCAGCGGCGCCTCACATACCGGTGAAAGTGCGGAAAGAGCCATAACGATCCGATGATCATTATGTCCCTGTACGACGCCGCCTTTAAGAGATGGCGCGCCTTTGATAAAAACCGTATCTTTTTCTATACGTACCGACGCACCCAGCGCTTCCAGTTCCTGCCGCATTGCCTCAATTCGGTCACTTTCCTTAATCCGCAGCCGCTCGCATCCGGTAAACCTGCTTTCCTCCCCGCATGCCGCAGCCATCGCAAACAGTGCCGGGCCAAGATCCGGGCAGTCCGAAAGATCCGCCTCAAATCCGATCGGCCTTCCCGGTTCAAACCGATACCCGTTTTCTACGGGGATACTCCGGCCGCCGGCTTTTTCAAACAGAGAAACAATCACATGATCACCCTGTCTGCTGTTATGACGCATCCCATATACGGTGACCGGATGTCCCGAAGTCACTGCCAGTTCCGCAAAAAACGCAGCCTGCGAATCATCTCCGTCAATTTCCAGATCAATCGGCCGATAGGTACTCTCTCCCTCGATTGTTATCCGTTCTCCCTGATCCTGAAAACGGATGCCAGCCTGTTCCAGAATATCTTCCGTGAGTCCTACATAGGACTTTGATTCATATGGAGGAAGAATCCGGATTTCTGATCTGCCGTTTAACAGCGGCAGCGTAAACAGAAGACCGGTAATAAACTGAGAAGAAATATTACCCTGTATTTCGTAGGAGCCGCTTTGAATCGGTCCTTTGACTCGAAGAAGATTCCCTTCTTTTTCAAACAGAAGTTCCTGCTTCCGAAACAGTTCTTCGTAGATCGTCTGCGGGCGGTTCATCAGTTTTCCGTGTCCGGTAAAAACAGCTTCGTTTTCACACAGGGAAAACAGCGGTATCAGAAAACGAAGTGTACTGCCGGATTCCCCGCAGTCAACAATCTTCTCCCTGCAGAGTGACGGCCTTCCGACTCCGTGAACGATCAGTTCATAATTTTCCGTTTCTTCAAATTCCACTCCGATGGAACGAAGTGCCCGCATCGTCGCTTCCGTATCCTGGTTTTTCACAATTCTTCGGATCACAGATGTCCCCTCCGCAAGCGAAGCAGAGATCAGCGCCCTGTGTGAAAGAGACTTGGAACTTGGAATGCGGACAGGCTGACCGCCGTTACGTTTTCCAATGATTGCTTTCACGATTCAGATTCTCCCGTAAACCGAAGGATCTTACGAACTGCTTCTTCCGAAGTACCGTTGTTTTCAATCCGTATATCACTGTAGCGGCGATACAGATCCTTTCTTTCTTCGTACAGCCGCTGAATATCTTTCTTTGACTGAGAAAGCGGACGGGAAGCACTTCCGAATAAAAGTGACGGGTCGCGGTCGATCCAGAACACCAGTCCATTCCGGGAAAGATATCTCATATTGTCCGGATTTTTGACAACGCCTCCGCCACAGGAGATAACCGCATTCCCGGACGTCAGTTCTTTCGCCAGTTCGGATTCCGCAGCCCGGAAACAGGCCTCCCCTTTTTCTGCAAAGCACTGTGAAATCGGCATGCCAAGCCGCTCCGTCAGAATCTCATCCATTTCAACAAGATCTCTTCCCGTCAGTTCATGGATCTGTTGAGCGATTGTACTTTTCCCGCTTGTTGGCATACCAATCAGCACAATGGAACGCCGCTGTTTCAGCAGATGATTCATGCACGGTATTGCAAGTGCCTCATCCATCGGCTGTCCTGTAAACCACCGGTCTGCAGCCATTGCCTGCCGGACCAGCATCTCAAATCCACCACAGTACGGAATACCAAGTTCATGTGCCTGAAAGCAGAACGTTGTGCGAAGCGGATTGGCTATGACATCTACGGCAGCTTCCAGTTTTGAAAAGCGCGAAAGATCCGCAGGACTTTCCTCTTCCTTCGGACTCATTCCCACCGGAGTCGCATTAATCACGACCGAGTAGTCTGATTCATTCGCATACATCTGTTCGTAGGTGATCGTTTCGTCAGATGCATTACGGCTGACAATATCGTACGTTCCGCCCAGCGCTACAACTGCTGCCCGAATTGCCTTCGAAACACCGCCGCTTCCAAGAATCGCTGCTTTACGATCTTTGATCTGAATTCCGTTTGCCTCCAGCATGCGGATAAATCCTTCATAATCGGTGTTATACCCAATAAATTTTCCATCCTTACGGACAACCGTATTAACAGCGCCAATGCGTTCCGCAGCCGGATCGATTTCATCAAGCAACGGCATTACCGCCTGCTTGTACGGAATCGTCACATTAAAACCATCGAGATCTGTCGTACGGAAAAACGTCTGCAGATCTTCCGGTCTGCATTCATGGAGCGTATAACAATCCTCTCCAAGAAGAAAGGCATGAATTTCTTTTGACCAGCTGTGGCCAAGCGGATAACCGATCAGACCAATTTTCATAGAATTATTCTCCAAGCCACTGATTTCCGTGCGCCGTCGCAAGCATATCTGCAAGTACGATTGCTGTCATGGAATCTACCACCACACGGGCACGGTGAATGATGGCCGGATCATGCCTGCCTTTGATTGCGATTGTTGTATTTTCTCTCTTTTTGAAATCTACCGTCGTCTGTTCAATACCGATTGACGGGGTTGGCTTGATGACCGTATTAAACCGAATCGTCATCCCGTTGGTAATTCCTCCGTTAATGCCGCCGTTATGATTGGTAATCGTCGCAATGCCTTTGTGCCATACCGTAAAGCGGTCATTTGCCTCTCTGCCGGTCATTTGCGCAAATCCAAAACCTGCGCCGAAAGACACTCCCTTAACCGCCGGGATGGAAAACAGCGCACTGCTCAGCCTGCTTTCAACCGAGTCAAAAATCGGTTCTCCGATTCCTGCTTCGATTCCGACCACAGCGGTCTCCAGGATTCCGCCGAGGGAATTCTGTTCTTCCCTTGCCTTTTCAATTGCCTTCTTCATCTGCTCGCCTATCTCTTCATTGATGACTGCAAACTGCTTCGCATTCAGATTTCGAATTGTTGTTTTGATTTCATGTTCAAGCAGCGGATCATCTTCAATTCCATGCAGATTTTTGATATGTGACCCGATCAGGATCCCTTTCTTCTCCAGCATCTGCCGCAGGATACTCCCCGCCGCAGTGATCGGCGCAGTCAGCCGGCCGGAAAAATGTCCGCCTCCGGAAGCGTCCTGAAAACCTTTATAACGAATCTCTGCCGCATAGTCCGCATGGGACGGACGGGCCAGATACCGCATCGCATCATAGTCTTCCCGACGCACATTTGTATTACGAATCATGATCGCAACCGGTGTTCCTTCGGTCATGCCATCTTTGATTCCAGAGAGAATTTCCGTTTCATCCGCTTCCTTCCTGCCGGTTGAAATTGATCCAACCGCACGTCGCTGTTCCATGTCATATGCGATCCGATCCATATCAACCTTGAATCCGGAAGGCAGCCCGTCGATAACACAGCCGATGGCTGGTCCGTGGGATTCACCGAATACCGTGATCGTGATTTCATTTCCAAACGTGTTTTTCATTTAAATTCCAATTCCTTTCCGGATCATTTCCGCATCCCAGGTTTCAAGCTTTCCTTTCCCGAGTTCATCTACCTGAACCATGGTCACGGTTCCGTGATCCGCTTTCTTGTCACTGTTCACCAGCTGACAGATCTTCTCCTTATCCGCATCACAGCTCGTCGGAAGCTGCAGGCGGTCAAGTACTTTTTTGAGCCGGTTTTTCAGCTCCTGATTTTTCAGAACCGTCATCATTCCCATTGCGACACATTCACCATGAAGATATCGGTTCAATTCATAGTAGCTTTCATATGCATGCCCATAGGTATGACCGAAATTCAGAAGCTTCCGCTCTCCGCTTTCCCTCTCATCCCTCTCGACCACGCCGCGTTTTACCAGAAGCGAGCGCTCAATGATCTCATCCATATGATCCATAAAATCTTCCCGCTCGAAGATTTCAAACAGCTTTGCGTCATGGGTCATTCCCATTTTGATGGATTCCGCCATTCCCTCATGGAGCAGTCTTGGGTTCAGGGTGCTCAGCACGTCTGCATCCACAAGTACCATGGCCGGCTGCCAGAACGCACCGACACAATTCTTAATACCGTAAAAGTCAATCGCCGTTTTTCCTCCGATCGAAGAATCTACCATCGAGAGCATCGTAGAGGGGATATTGATATAACGGATTCCTCTCATATAGACCGATGCAGCAAATCCGGAAAGATCTCCGACAACACCGCCGCCCAGTGCGACAACTGTATCCTTTCGGGACAGATGATGATCCAGCATATCTTTCAGCACAGCCTGGAGAACCTCAAAACACTTTGAGCCTTCCCCCTGCGGGATTACATGCATGGGGGCATCCGGGAACTGCTTCTGCAAAGCAGTCCGCCATTTTTCCGGTACACCGTCATCACTGATCAGAAATACATTCGCTTCGCCGATCAGTTCCTTTGCCCGGTTCAGAACTCCCCGTTCCAGATAGATCGGATACGTGCTGTTTTTTGTATGTACATCCAGTTTCATCATTTACCTCATTCATTCCTGATTGTTGGAAGCAGATTTATAACAGCCCAGTACACGACACTCCGAGCAGCGCTTACGGATCTCTTTCATCGCCGAACGAACATTCTCGTCATGCAGGTGACCGCTGAAATCGACATAGAAGCAATATTCAAACAGCTGCCCCGGAATCGGACGTGATTCCAGTTTCAGCATATTCAGCTGATGATCCGCGAGCACACCCAGCACTTGATACAGCGAGCCCGGCTCATGGGTAACCACAAAATACAAGCTGATCTTATCCGCGTCGGGTGCCACATAGTTCTGCTCACTGATGCACAGAAACCGCGTCATATTCAAATTGGAATCCTGAACGCTTGGAATCAGTACCTCAAGTTCATAGTATTCCGCAGCCCGTACAGATCCCAGCGCCGCGATCGAAGAATCCATCTGCGACTTTACATATTCCGCGGCTTTCGCCGTATCCTGGTAGGCAATCGCACGGATGGATGGATGTTCGGCAAAGAATCCACTGCATTGGGAGATTGCCTCTGGATGCGAATAGACTTCCCGGATATCCTCCAGTTTTGTACCAGGTAATACGATCAGATTCTGACGAATCGGAACATTGATTTCCCCAATCGCATGGATTCCGTAATTTCGAAACAAATCCACGGAACGGGTAATCACTCCGGTCGTTGTATTTTCCACCGGCAGCATCGCACAATCCAGAATTCCGTTATCACAGTCATTCAGAATATCGGTGAAGTTGCGGTAGCTGTGAGGCTCGTAATCCGTTCCCTCGAAATATTTCATAACCGCGATTTCACTGAATGTACCATTGGTGCCCTGATATCCGACTTTAATACTCATGCGTTTACTACCTCTGCGTCTTATAATTTTAATATGCTAATTCTATCACGTGACGTCTCAAATAACGTGAAGGGGCTGACAGTTCTGGGTATCCTTTCGATGATACTCAACGCTCTGCCGTTTTTCCTGTTCGGATCACTGAAGGATAACTATACCGGTATTCTGAATGAGCATCCGCTGGCTCTCTGCTGTTGTCTTTTTCCGGTGCTTGCATATATGTGCACGGCTTTTTACAAAGCTTATTCCAGCCATTATCCGAAGAAAACTGCGCGGAATGAACTGCTGTGGATGCTTGGAATCACTGCCGCGCTCCTGATCACACCCTATCATGCGCAGGAGGATTTCTGGTCCGGCCTGCATGTTCTGCTGGGCCTGGCAGCTTTCCTGAATCTGAACCGGCTACTGTTTCAGCTGTTTCTCTTTCATCCCCGCGCCCGCATCATCTACATTGCAGGCACCACGCTTGCCTTTCTGCTTGCGCTCAGTGCCCTTTCCATCAGCGGTCCTTCGGAACTTGTCTATTCCGAAACAATCTGTCTCTCGTTACTCTTCGCCAATCTTCGATGAAGGAAATGAAAAAACGGGCCGTCTGAGACGGTCCGCAATTCGATATAGTAATAAACTTAGCCGTTAACTTCGCTGTACTTTCTGCGTTCTTCACTGAGGTTATCGCAGTAGTAACGAACAGTCAGCTTTGTGCTTGCCTTCTCGGACTCAACGATGAAGGTATCACCTTCCAGCATGGAATCGAGCATCGCTTCTGTAACAGTCTTGATGTTGTTGACTCCTGCTTCGAGCTCTGTCATGAGATCACCGGCATTTACTTCAATGTAGAGCCAGTTCATGTTGTGAGCTTCCCACTTCTTCCAGTTGATAACGTCCTTGTATTCCTGGACACCCTTCTTTACAACTGCCGGCTTCTTTGCGGCAGGCTTCTTAGCTGCAGCCTTCTTCGCAACAGTTGCTTTAACAGCTGTCTTCTTTACTTCCTTCTTGACTGCTGTCTTTACCTCAGCCTTAACTTCTTCTTTTTTCACTTCTGCTGCCTTCTTTACAACTGTCTTCTTGGCAGCTGTAACTTTTGGCTCTGCCTTTGCCGTAGCTTTCTTTGCGACCATGTTTCTTTCCTCCTAAATCAAATCTATCCTTTTCAAACATTAGTGATTATAGCACTTTTTAACGCATGTTAAGCCTATTTATGCCTTTTTTATGCGGTTTTTCGCAAATGACAGCGCATACATTTGCAGTTTGAACACTTCTTTTTACGGAAACAGTGTTTTCACGTATACTACTCATAGAACAGTACACTCCTATGATTACAGACAAAAACGGAATGAAGCAGATTGAAGAGGAATCTGGCATACCGGTTACCGATCTGATGGAACAGGTCGGTGAAGCAATTGCAGAACAGCTGCGCACCTGCCTTGAACCGGGTTCTGAAATCCTCATTCTCTGCGGAAAAGGAAATAATGGCGGTGATGGCTTTGTTGTATGCCGTCTTCTGGCAAAAGATTATCAATGCCGTGTTTTTCTCTGTGACGGAAAACCTGCCACAAAGGAAGCACGGCATGCATATCGCAGACTTCCGAAAAAGTCTGTGCTGGATGAGGAAAGCCTTCCGGACGCATTGAAGGAAGCGGATCTCGTACTGGACTGT
>JAEEPV010000312.1 GCA_016284975.1 Solobacterium sp. | reverse complement strand
CCTTGTACCAGGCAATGCGGACTGCCATCATGACATACGCAACCGCATGCGCGTTCGTGAACATATATTTGATCTTCTTGCAGGAATCGATATACCAGTCCGGTACGCCATGCTCCTTCATTGCCGTTTCCCAGCCTTCGTTCAGACCCTTGCCCTTTCGCACGCTTTCCATGATCTTAAACGACATGAGCGGCTCCAGATTCTTCGCAAGCAGATAGGTCATGATATCGTCACGGCATCCGATGACTTCGGAAAGCGTACAGGTACCATCCTGAATCAGAGATTCGGCATTGCCTGCCCAGACATCTGTACCATGGGAAAGTCCCGAGATGATGACCAGATCACTGAATACATGGGGTCTTGTCTCTTCGAGAACTCTTCGTGTCGTCCGGGTACCGAATTCCGGAAGTCCGAGCGCACCGGTTTCTTTTTTATAGACCCGCGGATCGGCATGAAGCGCTTCATCCGAATAGAACAATGAGAGCGTTTCCGGATCATTCATCGGAATCGAAGTCGGTCTGGTGTCTGAGATATTCTGCAGCAGGCGCATCGCGGTCGGATCCACGTGACCGAGAATATCAAATTTCAGCACATTGTCATGAATGTCATGGAAGTCGTAATGAGTTGTCTTCCATTCGCTTTCCGGATCATTTGCCGGATACTGAATCGGTGTAAAGTCTTCTGCCTTAAACTCTTCCGGAATAATGATGATACCGCCGGGATGCTGGCCGGTCGTACGCTTGACATCCTGACAGTGGACCGCAAGATAATCCTTCATGACTCTGCGCATATTCGGAATGTTCATCTTTTCGCAATACCCGCTGACATATCCGTATGCGGTCTTTTCTGCGACCGTACCAATCGTTCCGGCACGATAAGCATGACTCTCTCCGAATACTTCTTTAATGAACGCATGGGCTTTTGCCTGATATTCATTGGAGAAGTTCAGATCGATATCCGGCGTCTTGTCCGCATCAAAACCAAGGAAGGTCTGAAACGGGATATTATGTCCATTGCCGCGCATGATCGTTCCGCAATGCGGGCATTCCTTATCCGGAAGATCAAAGCCGCTGGCGGCGATGGAAGGATCTACAAACTCACTGAAGTGGCACTTCGGGCACAGATAATGCGGCGGCAGCGGATTGACTTCCGTGATGCCCGACATTGTTGCGGTGAAGCTGGAGCCGACGGATCCCCGGCTGCCGACGACATAGCCGTCATCATTGGAGCGCTTGACCAGCAGATGAGCAATGTAGTAATGAACGCCGAATCCGTGGCGAATGATATTGTCCAGCTCCTGGTTCAGCCGCTCGCTGACGATCTCAGGTACCTTTCCTTCAAATTCATACAGATCGTGTTCGGTCTTATGACAGATTTCACGGAGTTTGTCATCCGATCCTGCAATGACGGGCGGGAACGTTCCGGATGGTACCGGACGTACTTCTTCCAGCATGGAAAAGATCTTCTTCGGATTATCGATGACAATCTCATGAACCAGCGTGGAGTTTTCAAGGAAGGAGAAACACTCCTTCATTTCTTCCGTCAGACGGATATGCTGATCGGGATTCTTGGTCCGGATACGGAGTTCATTATCACGGATATACAGCGGATGCGTAACACCGCCGACACCCTGAGACATGATATAAACATCCCGGAAGATCTTCTGATCCGGGGAACAGTAATGCGCATCACTGTCCGCAATGACCGGTTTGCCGGCTTTCTTTGCCATGGCAATGATCCGTTTCAATACCTCCTGCAGCCGGTCCGTGCTTGGAATCGAACCAAGGACGACTTCGGTACTGTAGTTGCCCGGCGGCTGGATTTCAATGTAGTCATACCATTTCATGGCATTGAAAAGACGTTCATCATCCCCATTGCAGGCAAGCTCGAAAATCTCATTGTTCAGACAGGAACTTCCGATCAGAATATGTTCACGGTCCTTATCCACACTTGATCTCCGGATGCGCGGTTCTGCCGCAGCTCCGGAGCCTTCCTTGCCGGATTTGCCCATGACGACAAGCGAAGATGTACAGGATTCGGAGACCATTTCATACAGACGACGTAATCCTTCATGATCTTTTGCCAGAACGATGATATGGGAATGCCGGACTTTTTTGAAGGCGTCCTCATCCTGAACATCATCCAGCGTATTCAGTGTTGCGGCGCCTTTCTTTGCGGCATCTTTCATCAATGACATGAATACCGAAGAAAGCACTTCCGCATCGTAGTCTGCGCGGTGCGCAACATCTTCGTCATACGTAATGTGATAGAAATTGGCGACATTGCCAAGCCGGTAGAACCGGCGTTCCTTCAGAATCGTACGGGAAAGATCCAGGGTGTCGATCACCGGGTTTGTCAGTGGTTTGCGGCCAATCCGGCGCAGTTCTTCATTCAGGAAGTAATAGTCAAAGGTGGCATTATGCGCAACGAGAACCCCATCCCCGATCCATTCCAGAATCCGGTCGATTGCCTCTTCAAACGACGGTGCATCTTTTACCATCTCATTGGTGATATTGGTCTTGCGGGTGATGACTGCCGGAATCGGCATCGGCGGTTTGATAAACATCTGAATGCGGTCGGTAATGATATCCTGTTCGATCTTTACCGCACCGAATTCGATGATCGAATCGTAATAACAGGACAGGCCGGTCGTCTCCAGGTCAAAACAGATAAACGTACAGTCCTGCAGTGGTTTGTCTGTTCCGTTTCGAACAATGGTAAGCCGGTCATTGGCAAGATTCATCTCACAGCCAAGGCCAACTTTAAATGGACGTTCCGGATTGCCTTTTTTCAGTGACTGGGCCGTATTAAACGCTTTTACAAACCCCTGTACATCCGCGTGATCCGTAATACAGATGCCTTCGTGGCCAAGGTTCCAGGCATATTTCACGACGGATTCCGCAGAACATACACCGTCCATTTCCGACATATTGGTATGCATATGCATCTCAATGCGCTTTTCCTCGGATGGATCCGTGATCGGTTTCACTTCGACTTCTTCCATCTGCACCGGATTAAGCGTCAGATCTTTGGTAAAGGAATCATTTACAACCGAACCATAAATGGTATACCGCTTTCCCTTTTTCAGGGCTGAAAGCTCTTCGGCGGTAAAACAGCGGCCCTCAAATACCTTCACCATGATCGCGTCGGTTCCGTCGTATACCGAGAGGTTCTTGATCTTTTTTCCGTATTTGGTCGTAACCTCATCTTCGGCAAATACATCCGCAACGACTTTAATATCATCCGCAGGATCCGTAATATCCTTCAGCTGAACCAGCGGCCAGGATTCCCGCTTGGCGCTTTTATACCGCTTTTTAAATTTTGGTTCTTCCGGTTTAGGGGCTTCCGCTTCTCTGGGTTTGATCACCGTCTGAATTTCCGGAGCCACGCTTTCAAAGACCTCAAATTCCGGTGTCACATCCGCAAGACCGATCTTTGTGAGATAATTCTGAATCTCAATTGTGAACGATTCTCCTTTTTCCTTTTTCCGCTGATCATCAAACTGAAACAGGATGCGCTTCAAAGCTTCTTCATAGCGGATCGTACTCTCACTCAGGATCGCCAGCTCCGGCTGAGCCGCATACAGGTCTGCAAGGTACTTATCAAGTTCATTCATTGATATGGAACAGTTCTTAGCCCGGAAGGATAAATCAGCCGGACAGCCGCAGGCCTGGCTCATCCAGTCCCGGATTGCCTGATAATCCGCAAAGGAAAGTACGGATTCCCCCGATAACTCGGCCGTGATCTTCCGGTCGGCACGGTAAAAACAGACTCGTTCTACTTCAAGTCCATACAGATGTTCCAGCCCGGGAGCCGGAAATTTCTCCAGCAGTTTTTCAAATAAAATTCCCATAAAAATTCGTACCGTCATTCTATCACGGCGAATCAGAAATATAAGCCTTGACATAAAAGAACACCTTTCGGTGTTCCTGTTGATGCTATTTGAGCAGCCCTTTGAGAATTTTCTTGGCGGAGCGAAGGCCGAAGTTCATCGCTTCGTTTTCCAGCCTGTTCTTGGCCTTTCTGGCTAAGCGGTTGCCCCATTCTGCCTGTTCTTTTTCTTTTTTTGCCTTTTCTCTGGCTTCCGCACGTTCCTGCTGTTCCTGAAGCTTGGCCTGTTTTCTGGCTTCCGCTTCCGCTTCCTTTGCGGCAGCTTCATCAGCACGGATATCATCCATGGCTTCATAAGCGGAATCCGGATCAAAGGCCTTCTCGTATTTGCCGTAGATGCTGTCGGATTCGATATACCGCATTACTTTTTCTTCCGGAGCGATTTCCATGGAAGACTTCGGCGGCAGGATCTTGGTCTTCTGTACGATTGTCGGAGCGCCTTCCTCATCCAGAACCGATACAAGTGCCGTTCCGGTCTTCATGTTGGTGATTGTCTCAACGGTATCGAGATCCGGGTTCTGACGGAAGGATTCCGCCGCCATCTTGACCGTTTTGATCTCCGCCGGTGTATAGGCACGCAGGCTGTGCTGAATACGGTTGGACAGCTGGGCCAGCACGGAATTGGGAATATCCGCAGGAGACTGTGTGCAGAAGAAGACACCAACACCTTTGGAGCGGATCAGCTTGACGGTCTGTTCAATTTTATCGACCAGCTGTTTCGGTGCATCGTCAAACAGGAGATGCGCTTCATCGAAGAAGAATACCATCTTCGGCTTCTCTGCATCACCAACTTCCGGAAGCTTGTTATAGAGCTCATTGAGCATCCAGAGCAGGAATGTGGAATACAGCAGAGGATGCTGGAACAGTACTTCGCACTCCAGCATGTTCATTAAACCGAGTCCCCCTTCGGTTCCCATCCAGTCATCGATATTCAAAGACGGCATGCCGAAGAACAGATCACCGCCATCTTCTTCCAGCTGTAAAAGATGCCGCAGGATAGCGCCTACCGATTGTTTCGATACATTGCCATAGCGTACGGTATACTCTTTGGCATGTTCGCCGACATATGTGGTCATAGCCTGAAGATCCTTCAGATCGATGATATCCAGTTCCATGTCTTCGGCAATCCGGAAAATGATATTCAATACACCTTCCTGTGCATCTGTAAGCCCCATGATGCGGCTCAGCAGCATGACACCCATGTCCTGCATTTTCGCACGTACCGGATGTCCGTAATTCTGATAGACATCAAAGAAGTGAACCGGGTATTTGCGGACTTCGTAGTCTTCAATTCCCATGGATTCCAGTCGTCCACTGATTCCGTCCATATCGCCTTCCACGATCATACCGGAAAGATCTCCCTTGACGTCAGCAATAAACGTCGGAACGCCAAGTTCGGAAAGAGATTCCGCGATAACCTTCAGGGTCACGGTCTTACCGGTTCCGCTGGCGCCGGCGATCAGACCATGACGGTTCATCTGGGAAGGCGTCAGGAAGACTTCCAGATCCTCCGCTTTGCCAATCAGTATTTTTCCATCTTTAAGCATAATTTCTGTTTCCTTTCAGAGAAGTTCAGGCTTTGATCTCATAGCCGCCGACACTGCGGATCCGCAGTTTATAGCAGGAACCTTTGCCGAATACCGCTTCCATTGCCGAGACATAGGCGTT
>JAEEPV010000311.1 GCA_016284975.1 Solobacterium sp. | reverse complement strand
CTATCGAGAAGGGCGTGTGCTGGAGTTTGATGAAGATAAGGCGCTGCAGCTGATGTCTGAAAAAGCTGTCCGCTTTACTGGCGATATGAAGATGGGAACTGCCGAGGCGATGGCCTGGGGCTGTGACCTGACTTACGATTATGTAAAAATCAACGGAGATTACCGGTCATGATGAATTTGAAAAATCTGGATAACAGCACCCGGGCAGAGATTCTGGTGCAGGCACTTCCTTATCTGAAGCGCTATTACGGAAAAACGATCGTTGTGAAATACGGCGGAAACGCGATGATCAGCGATGATCTGAAGGAACAGGTCATGGAGGATATCGTTCTGCTTTCAATGGTCGGAATCAAGGTCGTACTCGTACACGGAGGCGGACCGGAAATGTCAGACGTCATGAAGAAGCTTGGCAAGGTGCCGGAATTCGTGGATGGTCTGCGGGTAACAGATGCTGAGACGATAGAGATCGCAGAAATGGTGCTCGCCGGAAAAATCAATAAGAGCCTTGTGAATCTCATTCAGATGAAAGGCGGAAAGGCGGTCGGTCTTTCCGGTATTGACGGAAGAATGATCCGGGCAGATTTCCGGGATGAGCGTCTCGGATATGTCGGCGATGTTGTCAAGGTCGATGCAAAGCCGATCACAACTCTGCTCGACAATGGTTATATTCCGGTCGTATCAACGATCGGCTGCGATAAGAAAGGCAATATTTTCAACATTAACGGGGATACGGCGGCTGGTAAAATCGCACCTGCGGTCAATGCGGTTCGTCTGATCATGATGACCGATATCGAAGGTATTATGTCGGATCCAAATGATCCGAATTCTGTAATCCGGGAGATGAAGATCTAACAGGCGGAACAGATGATCGAAGACGGTATCATCAGCGGAGGAATGATTCCAAAGGTCCGCTGCTGCATCGATGCGCTGGATGGGGGTGTCAGTGCAGCGGTCATTATTGACGGAAGAGTTCCGCATGCGACATTGATGGAACTCCTGACCGGCGAAGGTGCCGGAACAATGTTCAGAAAGGGATAACGAAATGGAAAACATTAAAGCACTGGATCAGACATATGTTGCGCCAACCTATGGCCGTTTCGATGTCGTTCTGACAGAAGGAAAGGGCTGTATCGCTTACGGTGAAGATGGAAGAGAATACATCGACATGGGCTCCGGTATCGGTGTCAATTTGTTCGGTTACTGTGATGAGGTATGGAAAGAAGCAGTGATAACACAGCTAAACAGTCTCCAGCATACTTCCAATCTCTATTACACCGGCCCCTGTGCAGAACTTGCCAGGGAGCTCTGTGAGAGAACCGGTCTGAAGAAGGTGTTTTTCTGTAATTCCGGCGCGGAAGCCAACGAAACTGCGATCAAGGCGGCACGCCGCTATGGAGAACTGAATAAGGGACCGGAATTCTATACGATCATCACTTTGAAAAACAGTTTTCACGGACGCACACTGACAACGCTTGCGGCGACGGGCCAGGATAAATTCCATCAGCTGTTTCAGCCGCTGACACCGGGTTTTGTATCCGTTGAAGCGAATAATATCGAAGCATTGAAAGCGGCAGTGAAGGAAAACAATGTCTGCGCGATCATGCTGGAGTGTATTCAGGGTGAAGGCGGTGTCAATGTGCTGACACAGGATTTTATTGATGCAGTTAAGGAAATCGCAAAGCAGGAGGATCTTCTGATTCTTGACGATGAGGTGCAGACCGGAAACGGTCGTACCGGAGCGCTTTATGCCTATATGCATTATGGATTTACACCTGATGTTGTGACGACAGCCAAAGGTCTTGGCGGCGGACTTCCGATTGGTGCGGTAATGCTTGGCGAAAAGACGGCGGATCTGTTTCACCCGGGTGATAACGGATCGACGTTCGGCGGCAATCCTGCTGTATGTGCGGGAGCGCTGGCGAATCTGAAGCGTCTGGATGAAACACGGATGAACGAAGTGAACCGGAAATCCCAGCTGATCTTTGAAACGCTGAATGAGAAACCGAATGTACGTTCCATCAGCGGAAAAGGACTCATGATCGGCATAGAACCAGAAAAGGGCACAGCTGTTGATATTGCGAAGAAATGCCTGACAAAAGGCGTACTGGTGCTGACAGCCGGAGGAAACCGCGTACGGCTTCTGCCGCCGCTTAATATTTCAGAAGAAAATCTGAAAAAAGCTCTGGATGTCATTCTTGCGGCGTTTGAGGACGAAGGAAAGGAATAATACAGATGGATCTGAAGGGAAGAGATTTTTTGACATTGCTTGATTTTACGACCGAAGAGATCGAATATCTGTTGGATCTTGCGGCAGAGCTCAAGCAGAAGAAACAGAATCATGTACCGCACCGCATGCATGAGGGGAAGAATGTTGCCTTGATCTTTGAGAAGACAAGTACACGCACCCGCTGTGCTTTTGAGGTGGCGGCGAATGACCTTGGGATGGGCAGCACATATCTTGGGCCGACCGGTTCTCAGATGGGAGTCAAGGAATCCATTCCCGATACCGCCCGAGTGCTTTCAAGGATGTATGACGGCATTGAGTACCGCGGCTTCGGACAGAAGATCGTCGAAGAACTTGCCGAGTACTCCGATGTGCCGGTATTCAATGGACTTACAAATGAATTTCATCCGACCCAGATCCTTGCGGATATGCTTACGATCCGGGAACACTTTGGAAAGCTGAAGGGAATTCATCTTGTCTATATGGGGGATGCCCGCTATAACATGGGCCGCTCACTGATGGTCGGATGCGCAAAGCTTGGACTGTATTTCACCGCATGTGCACCTGACGGGTATTTTCCGGATGAAGAACTTACGGAACAGTGTCGCAGAATTGCTCAGGAAACCGGTGCCGTGATTGAGTTCAACGGCGATCCATTAAGCGCAGTAAAGGGTGCCGATGTAATCTATACGGATATCTGGGTCTCGATGGGGGAACCGGAAGAAGTCTGGGCGGAACGCATCAATCTCATGAAACCATATCAGGTTAACGCACAGCTGATGAAAACAGCTGGAGAACAGGCTGTTTTCCTGCACTGTCTTCCGTCTTACCATGATCTGCGCACCGAGATCGGAAAACAGGTTGGAGAGAAGTATGGGATGAACGCCCTGGAAGTTACCGATGAAGTATTCGAAGGACCGCAGTCGCTTGTCTTTGATGAAGCGGAAAATCGCATGCATACGATCAAGGCGGTTATGGCAGCGATCTTATGAGCCGGAAGAAAGCATATCTGGTTCTGGCCGACGGAAGTGTGCTGGAAGGATTCTCGTTTGGAGCTGATTCTTCCTGCGTCGGAGAGCTGGTATTTACAACCAACATGTGCGGCTATATCGAAACGCTGACTGACCCGAGCTATTATGGTCAGATTGTCATTCAGACATTTCCGCTGATTGGCAATTACGGAGTAATTCCCTCAGATTTCGAAGGCGAGTGTGCACTGAAAGGATATGTGGTAAGGGAGTATTGTGAAACTCCCTCTAATTTCCGCTCTGAAATGACACTCGATGCATTTTTGAAGGAGCGTGAAATACCGGGTATTTACGGAATCGATACACGTGCCCTGACCCGGCGAATCCGTCAGCATGGTGTAATCAACGCATGCATCACACATCGTCTGCCGACAGACGAAGAACCGATTCACAGGTTTGCGGTACAGAATGCACTGGAAGCAGT
>JAEEPV010000310.1 GCA_016284975.1 Solobacterium sp. | reverse complement strand
GGTATTACAGGAGTTTAAGAGGCTGAATATCCACGACATTCTGTAAAACATAAATTATCGGTAAATAATGACAGTATAATAATTGTTATCAAAGGCAGGTATTAATAATGATTCTCATGGGACACCCCGGAAGGAAACAAATATATGAAAGATCATAAGAAATTGCCGATTAGTAAGGTTGCGGTATATATGGTTATTGGGCAGGCGCTGATCGTCATGATCGCAATGCTTGTGACATCATATATATTTTTCAGGAGAACGGTAACAGAACTGTATGAGGAGATGGACCGTTCAATTACCGGTGCGGTACTGACAGCGGTAGATGAATCAGTCCTCGGCGGGATTGCAAAGCAGGCGAATGATGTTGCCCGCTCGTTTGATGATCCGAAACACGAATATGAAACAAACCCGGAAGAATATCTGTCCCGCTTTGATTTCATCATGGAAACGGATGAGTACAAAGAGATGCAGCAGCGTATGAATGAAATACGCCGCACGACTTCTTCCACATGCGTGATGCTGACGGTACTGATTCCGGAAAAGAATATCGGTATTTATGTGCTGGATGCCAGCGATGTCAATGTGGTGCATTGCGGTGTTGTGTATGACTATGACGGAACAGATTTTGTGAATAACTGGGGAAAGGAATTTAAAAGCTATATTTCGGAATCCACAACATACGGTCTTCTCAGAACCGATGGAGTTGCCTGCTGTTCGGTGGAAGAAGGTGTATACAGTTATCTGGTAGCGGACATACCGCTGTCCCGTGTAGCAGAACGGACCAAACGCTATCTGTTTCAGGTCGGTTTTGTCGTGCTGCTGATTGTGATTGTTATGTGCATTGGGGCAGTCATGACACTTAAGAAACTGGCGATTCGCCCGCTGCGAGAGATTACGGAAACAGCAAAAAGCTTTACGGAGAAATATGGCACTGAAGCGGGAGAGACCCACGTATTTAAGGAAATTGATCCGGGGGATGTGACGGAACTGCAGGATCTGACGAAGTCACTGCAGTCCATGGAAGAAGAAATGAATGCCTATATCGAGAGTCTTGGGACTCTGACAGCAGAAAAGGCAAGAATCAGTACGGAGCTGGAACTTGCCGAGAGCATTCAGGCCAATATGCTGCCGAACATCTTCCCTGCATTCCCGGAGCGGAGTGAGTTTGATATCTACGCACTTATGGATCCGGCACGTGAGGTTGGCGGAGATTTCTATGACTTCTTCCTGATTGATGAAGATCACCTGGCAATGGTGATTGCGGATGTTTCCGGAAAAGGAATCCCGGCGGCACTGTTCATGATGATGTCCAAGATTCTTGTCAAGAACTTTACGATGCAGGGACTTCAGCCTGCAGAGATTCTGGAAAAAGTAAACAATGCAATCTGCCAGAACAATCCAAATGATATGTTCGTCACGATATGGATTGGTATCCTGACAATCTCTACCGGTAAGACAGTATGTGCAAGTGCGGGTCACGAATATCCGATTCTTCGCAAGGATGGCGGACAGTTCGAAGTCGTGAAAGATCCGCATGGCATTGCAGCCGGTACAATGGGCGGAATGAAGTATAAGAACTATGATCTGCAGCTGAATACCGGAGATACACTGTTTGTCTATACCGATGGTCTTCCGGAAGCGACCAACCGTTCAAATGAGCTGTTTGGACTTGAAAGAGCTGTTAATGTTCTGAATAATGAACCGGATGCGGAAGTGGAAGAACTGTTTGTGGAGATGGGTATTGCCGTTGCGGAATTTGTCGAAGATGCGCCGCAGTTTGACGATCTGACAATGCTGGCTGTGAAAATCAAAGATATACCGTTAAAAGCGGATGCTGGTTCAGAGAATGCATAAAAGTATGAGGAATAATATGCGTGGATTGAAAACACTGATGGCCGGGTTGCTGACGGCTTCCGTACTATACGGCTGCGCCGATAGTACGAAGACGCTGAGTCCGCTGCCTCAACCGGAACTGGAATCCGGTATTCGCGGGGAGCAGTTCGGAATTGATAAGAATATAAATGAGGCGACGATCGATCAGTATCTTGGACGGGAAGACACGATTTACCGTGACATGCGAATGCTGAAAGATGCGGCCGATTATGAAGCGATCGGCGGGGATGCCTGGCTGTCTGGTATCGTGGAAGGATTTGAAGTAGTGCCTTACCCTTATCTTGTGAATGTCGAAGGACTTCCGCCGGAAGTAGGTTCTTCCTATTCCGGTGTGACTCTGTTTACACATGATGAAAACGGATATACCGCTAACTATGAGGAATCCATGGAGATCCTTGAGTATCTATTTCCAAAAGATA
This sequence comes from Solobacterium sp., assembly GCA_016284975.1. GTDB lineage: Bacteria > Bacillota_I > Bacilli_A > Erysipelotrichales > Erysipelotrichaceae > Bulleidia. The sequence goes on along the minus strand of JAEEPV010000310.1, from coordinate 1,942 downwards.
AGAACATCATTCTCATGTGCGGCGGCGGTGGTTATGCCGGTATGACCAAAGCCATGCTGAATGAACTGGGCTGGGACGCGAATAGGATCTATAACGCAGGAGGATTCTGGTTTTATGAGGGGAATCACCGATTTGATGTAAAACGGGAGAAGGATGGCAAGACCTATTACGATTTCTACAAACTGAATTATCATTACATCGATTTTGACAGTCTGCATCGAATCACGGAATTGCCGGAGCCCGTTGAAACGGATCCTGAACAGACAGCACAGATGACGGAAGGTTTGACGGTTCTTTCGGCAGAAGAGCTGCAGCAGAAAATGGATGCGAAAGAGACGTTCGCACTATCGGTATATCTGCCCGGCTGTTCGGCGTGTGCGAAATTTGCACCGGTTGTGAAAGAAGCCTCCGATACCGGCAGAGCAGATTTCTATGCAATCTCTCTTTCCGAAGCGGGAATTGAAAAAACATTCCTGAAAGAAAAGGTAAAGTATACACCGGCAGTCGCAGTTATCCGGGAGGGTGAACCGATTGCGGTTCTGGATGCCGGAAAGGATGAAGATATCCCGCGGTTTGAAAACGCAGATGCACTTCTGGAGTGGATCGGCACTTACATAGATCTGAAAGAAGAATGCGAAACGGCTTGTACGGCATTCCCACAATAATACGACAGAACAGATCCTGAAGTTCGGGATCTGTTTTTTGCCAAAACCGGTAATTTCACGGACGAATAAGAAGGTATATTAGAATATAAAGTATCAGATCGATAGCCATATAAGGAGGGTTCAGATGGACATTAAAGCATTGAACTGCCCGAGCTGCGGGGCAACCATAAATATTCAGGCCGGTGTGAAACTGGTTAAATGCCCGTATTGTGATTCGACAATTACTGCAACGTATGATCGAAATGAGCAGCAAATGGTTAAAGGAACGCAGTTTACGGATGATAAGACCGGATTGCCGCTTGGGCAAGCCATCATACCCGAAGGGTGGAAGACACAGGGCTTCATGGTAGAAAAACAGATTGATGACATTACTCCGTTCGGTACGATATTGAATACGTTTAATTCTGATCAGACCATGCGGATGACGACTCAGTTTGGTGAGAAATGGATGCACCTGCTGACAAGTTCCATGTTATCGATGGCGACTCCGAAACAGATGCGCAAAAACTATCTTGAACCGAAAGCGTATCTGGTCGATGTTGCGGCAAGGCTGCTGAATGTCAGTATTACACCGGGAGCGTTTGGAAAACTCGAGACCAATTACAGCCGTAATCGGAGTATCGAGGCACAGAAGTTTGTTGGCCGTTTTAATGAGAATGCCCGCATTATTCTTCCGAACATTCAATGTGACTATAAGCTTCAGAATGTGCTTTGTGATTCCTATGCAATAAACGGCCGTTTCCAGAATCAGGGAAAAGAATGGTGTGTCATTATGGCTGCAGATATGTATGGTCTGGAGTTCTATGATGCTGCTCCAATGGCTGCGCTTGGCCGCGGACTGACAAACGGTATCGGAAAACTGCTATCCGGCATGCAGGATTCATCCGGTGCACAGAATACCGGTACTGGATTCTCTAATGTATTCAGTGAAACGATGAATGCGATCAAAAATGGAGAAGAAAGCAGCATGTTCAGTATGGATTTCCTTCGCGGCGGCGGACTGTTAGGCGCTATGAAGCGGCAGAAGGAAAAGATGCAGAATGCACAGATCAATGCGCGGATGAATGCAGGACCTGCACCTCAGCCGCAGCAGGCTCCACAGCCGCAACCGCAGCAAGCAGCAGCGGAACCTGCATTTGGTCATGCCAAGGAAGCGGGAAAACCGGTTGATGCGATCGAGTGGGGTGCAAAACGCATCTATTATGCGATCGGTCCGGCGGAACAGGAACAGGATCTGATTCAGAAGTTCATGATTTTTGTCGGATCCTATAAACAGG
>JAEEPV010000309.1 GCA_016284975.1 Solobacterium sp. | reverse complement strand
GAAGGGTTACATCATTGGTGCAAACAGACGCAGGAAGGCAAGCACAAGTTCCTTGAGCGGTCTGTTCCTTGTCTCTTCCAGTGTAACCTGATGGCACTTTGCCTGTGTCTCCAGGAAGTCTTCCTTGATCTCCAATACCTTCTTTGAATTGTAAAGATAGGTACCATTTTCAAAATGCAGGTACAGACTGCGGTAATCGAGGTTTACCGTACCGACGGTAGCAGTATAGTCATCACTGACAAATACTTTTGCATGTACGAAGCCCGGAGTATATTCATAGATCTTAACGCCGCCCTGAATCAGCTGGCGGTAATAGGAACGGGTGATTTCCCAGACAATCTTCTTATCCGGAACACCCGGCGTCATCAGTCTGACATCAATGCCGCTCTTGGCCGCAAGAATCAGTGCATTAATGAATTCCGTATCAATGATCAGATACGGGGTCATGATATAACAGTAGTCTTCCGCCTGATTCAGAATGCTCATATAGATGTTCTGAGCGGTGATTTCGGAATCCAGCGGTGTTTCACCATAGGGCGCGATATAGCCGTCTTTTTCTCCCGGAATCGGATCTTCGCATCTGAACTTCTCAAAGTCTGCATCCTCTGGATGGAGTGCGTTCCAGTGAGTCAGGAACATAACGGTATAAGACCAGACCGCTTTTCCGGTAATACGGATAATGTTGTCTTTCCAGTGACCATGGATCACTTTCACATTGATGTATTCATCGGCGAGATTGACGCCTCCGGAGAATGCGACCTTACCATCGATTACCATGATCTTTCTATGATCACGGTGATTCATGATGATACCGAGAATCGGGTTGATACGATTAAACGGAATGCACTTGATGCCCTTCTCTTCAAGCTGCTTTGCATAAGATGCACTGAGCGTCATGAAGGAACCGACGTCATCGTACATGACACGTACATCCAGACCCTGCTTGACTTTTTCTTCCAGAATCTCAAGCATCTGGTCCCACATCTTGCCTTCTTCAATAATGAAGTATTCCAAGAAGATATACTTTTCCGCTTTGCGCATCTCCTCCAGCATAACCGGATGTCCGATATCGCCGAGCGGATAATAATCAAAGCCGGTATTTTCATAGAACGGGAATCCCGCACTTGTTGAGATATAACGGAACTGACCTTTATTTTCCGGAAATTTCTCTTCAAGTTCTTTCATCACGTTCGGATCCTGTACATAGTACTTTCTGGATTCTTCGGTCGTCTTGACCAGGGAACGGAATGTTCTGCTGACGAACAGATTTCCGGCAAGGAACAGATACAGCGCCGTACCCAGAATCGGAGCGATCATGATCAGAATGATCCACATCATATCGGATGACAGATGTTTACTGTTCTTGACGATGTACATGACGATGATCACGCCAAATACACGCAAAACCCCTTCGATCCATCCGGCAACCGAGCCAAACCAATGCGAAAATTGAAGCAGTAAAAATACTTCTACTACGACAACCACGATCATAAACGTCAAACGGTTGAACAAATATTTGAGAATTTTCATAGATTCGTATCCTCCAAAGCCCTTTCTGATACTATTTATCTTCGATTATACACGTAATTGAAAATGCAGTCTGTAATCAGACTGCATAAGAATGTGTTTTTCGTTTCTTCTCTTTGTGTTTGTTTTTGTCCCGGTACAGATTTTCATCCGCACTGCTCACAAACGCTTCCAGTGTCTGAGGGGGTATATACGGGGAATACCCGACACTTGCGGCAAGCACATATTCCTCATTGCTTTCCTCGTTCCAGCGGAAAAACGCATCCCGGATCTTATTCTTGAAGTTCATTGCCGCATCATCATTCGGGAAAAATCCCATGATGAGAAATTCATCACCGCCATACCGCATGACCACAGCCTGAACACCAGCAGCAACTTTCCGGATCAGCTTGGCGGCTTCCACCAGTGCTTTGTCTCCGACGGAGTGACCAAACGTATCATTGATCTGCTTGAAATCATCCAGATCGATCATATAGAGATAAAGCCGCTTCTCATCGGAATGCTGACGAACATAATCCTCAAAAATCTGTTCCAGATTCTTACGGTTGTTCAGCCCGGTCAGTCCATCGATAAGGATTGCCCGATCCTGTTCTTCCATATACATCAGTACTACGGACAGTGACGCGCAGGTCCAGGTTCCCGGCATACCGGAAAACGGCAGCGCTGCCAGTGTTCCGAGAACCGGGATGATATAAAAGCTTCCCAGCTTTTCCAGGGTTTTCTTTGAAACACCCTTTCTTCCAATGATCAGACAGACCACGATATGGATCAGGGATATAAACAGAATCCCAAGAGACCCGATCGTCTGAAGCCAGAACAGATCTCCTCTGACATATACATTCTGTTCGTTGACCGTAAAAATCCAGCCGGTCCACATCGATGCGATATTCAGCAGAAGAAAAACAAATCCGGGGAACAGTACCAGAAACGTCAGACGTTTCGTAATATTGTATTTCAGTGTTTCCAGTACATACAGGTACCAGATACATCCCATTATCACTCCGGCGCCAAGAAACAGCGCGTTGACGATCTTATTCAGAATGATTCCGCCGGGAAAGACGCGGCCGTCAATCAGCATCCACAGCGTATCAAGCGTCAGCGTGATCAAAAGCCCATATACAACATCGCGGAACAGCACCCGCTTCATCTGCTGGTTGACATTCAGATGGCTCAGGCGCGCAATCGTACCGAGGATAATCAGACAGATCAGATTCAATTCAATATGTATCGCAGAAGCCATGCCCATACCCTTTCCTACAGTGCTGTTGTTTACAGTTTAATCGGTAATTCTTCTATATCGGTACAAATCATATGAATGTTTACATTTTAATATAATTGTCAATACTTTGCCTGCCAGCAGAGATCGCATTCAAAGAAAAAGCGCCTATTTCAGCGCCTCTTCAACTCTTATTTTTCGATGTCGATCACGATCTTCACACCGTGGTCTCCGGACAGCTTGTAATACTGTTCATTCCTTCCGCCGCCGTTACTGTGGTGATTGTTGTTTCGATTGCCGGAATAGGAATTGCGGTTACGGTCGTAATTACCCGAACGAACTTCGCCGCCGCTGCCCTGTGCGGTTTTAGCGGGTATGGCATCTGGTGCAGCTTTCTTTTCCTGTTCTGCACCGCCTTCTTTGGGTTTATCATCGAACTTCTTCTGGTTGTTGTTGAAGTTGTTGCGATTGCCGAAACGGTTGTTATTCCCGCGGAAGCCTTTGTTTTCGATCTTATGGCTGTTGACGTATTCTGCGATTTCTTCCTTTGTGATCCCGTAGACATTCGGGTTTTCCTTAACGTTTTCCGAAAGCCATGCGCGTGCCTTGTCATAGGATGCGACAAACTGTTCGATCCCTTCCCGCAGCATACGGATGTTCTCGTTTTCAACCTCCATGTCCATTTCTTCGAAGCTCTTTTTGGCCTGTACTTCCGCATGATTAACTCTGTTTCTGAGATCACCCAGAATGTAATAGTTATAAAGTACATCCTCAAGCAGTTCGACGTTTTCCTTCATCGTTGAATAGGACCGGAGGATATCGTTTGCCTCATTTTCAAGCGATGCAATCCGGTAACGTGTAAAGTCTCTCTGACGATCCGTTGTATTCGGATTACGGCGCATCTGGGAACGTCCATAGAACTTGATGAAATAATGCGGCATGTCATCAAAACACCAGCGGTCTTTCGGTGCGGTCTCCCAGTAAATCTTGTTGATTTCTTCCAGCATCTTCTGTTTGGAATCTTCACTGGCCGCGTAATAGAACATTCCGCTTTCTACGAGATCTCTCGGAATACGGGATTCAATAATCGTAAGCGACTGCTGATAGAACCCTTTGCGCATTGCCCATCGAACCAGTTCAAGCTCATCCAGGTTTTCTTCCTCTAAAAGCTTTCCGTAATCCTTTCGGATCGTATCTTCCAGGATCCGGAAGATATTGCTTTCAACTTCCGGCAGATCTTCTTTCGGTGTGTGCTGGAATACATATTTCAGATAACTGATACCAGTTTCAAGATCGCTGATATTGCAGAGAGAGATACCATCGTCAACTCTGCGCATCGCAGCGAGCAGACTGTCGATGTGTTTGTTTTCAATATTGCGGCTCTTCCAGTAGTTCTTTACCTCATCTACTTTTCCATAGCGGATAAATGCGTCCATACCGGAGACCAGACGGTTGATGTCATATCGTTTCATTTCCTTGTTGTCGATGACACCGGCAAACTGACCGGCACGATAATGACTGGTAATGATCTCACGGATATGAACACGGCTGTTGACGTCATCACTCAGCATGCTCAGTACGGCAAGAATCGTATAACCTTCCGTAGAAGCCAGGCCCTGCATGTCCATGTAGATATTGATGCTTTCTGCTTCAATACTGTTGATAACATTAATAATCTGGGCGACATTCTGTGCCGGAACATAATTGTCTGTCCGATCCTTTGACGTAGGAATAAAGCAGATCTGGATATCGTCATTACTTTCAAGACAGGACAGTTTCATATTTTCCGCAAACTTTGTATATATTGCGCGTTCCAGCCAAAGCAATTCTTTGTTTGTAATATCCGGCAGCATGTCCTTGAGATGATTAAACAGCTGCTCATCCTGCGCAATCATGTGGAATACATGGTCCGGACGGTATTCCGCATTCCCGACAAGCTCTGCACAGAATTTGCCATAGACATCCATGATGTACTTTGAACGTTCCGGATCAATATCCTCCAGAACATCAACGGCTTCCATATCAAGACCATCGATAAACTGTGCAATACGATACTGCAGGAAGGTATACTCCGACAGATCATTTGTATCTTTAACGGTATAATCGCTCCACTCCTTCAGAACGACAGGCTTCAGTTCTTCACCCTTGTCATAGGTTCTGCCCGAGCCAAGAACGATGATTTCATCGATATCAACATCGGCAAGAATGTATTTCGCACCAGCTTCAGCGACGCTGAGACCGTCACAGTAGCGGATCAATCCGTTGT
>JAEEPV010000036.1 GCA_016284975.1 Solobacterium sp. | reverse complement strand
GGCGATCGCCGAGAGAATAACCATCAGGGTCGTAACACCATAGGACATGTCCGCCCTTGCGGAATTGGAAAAAATATCCTGTGCGAACGTCGCAAAATACATATTCTCAACGATCCATGCGATCTGCCCGATCAGTCCGAAAAAGACTGCCGAAAACCAGACGCGTCCGCTGAGCGGTGTTGATTTCGTTTCTTCCATGATCCTTCCTCTTTTCCTTACAGGAACCGTTAATCAAAAACAATGTCTCTTAGCAGCGATACGAAGATGATCGCTCATCCGCCGCAAAGATCAGTTCTTCCAGTGTCTGATACAGCCGGTCCGGTTCAACCGGTTTGGAAAGATGCGCGTTCATTCCTGCCTGCAGGGATCGCTGCACATCTTCATCAAAGGCATTGGCAGTCAGCGCAATGATCGGAATGACCGCTGCGTCCGGCCGGTTCATAGCACGGATCGTCCGGGTCGCTTCCAGGCCATCCATTTCCGGCATGCGTACATCCATCAGGATCGCATCATAGAATCCAACCGGACTCTTCGCAAACATCTCTGCAACAATCCTTCCGTTTTCCGCATGGTCGATTTCCGCTTCTTTGGCCAGAATGATCTGTTCCATGATCTTTGCATTCACGATGACATCTTCCGCCATCAGGATATGACGGCCTTTGAGATCTGCACGTTTCTTTTCCCGGAAAAGACTCATATTGTTTTTTCGGGCGATACGTTCAAATTCATTGATGACATTGGAAGCGAACAGCGGTTTTGCAAGAAAGCTGTCGACGCCGATATGCATTGCTTCATCCAGTATCTCATCCCAGTTGAACGACGTAAGAATAATGACGGTTGTTTCCCTGTCATAGCGTTTCCGGATTTCCCCTGCGACTTCGATGCCATCCATTTCCGGCATTTTCCAGTCGAGCAGTACGAGCGTATAGGGCTCGTGTTTTGCGTGCATCACCTCCAGCAAGCGGAGTGCACTTTCCCCGTCATAGCAGGTATCCGCTTTTATACCGGCTTCATCCAGAACGATCCGGGCATGTTCTGCCGCGATCTCTTCATCATCGACTACCAGAACCCGCATTTCTGATGGATTCATATAGCTTGTTTCCGGTCCCTGATGTTCACTGTTTTTCAAAGTGACGATTATGGAAAACTCGGTTCCGACGCCTTTTTCCGATTCCACAGAAATCGTACCATTCATCAGGGTAACGATATTTTTGGTGATTGCCATGCCAAGCCCGGTACTGCCGTACTGGCTGTTCCGGCTGGTGTCCTCCTGGCTGAAGGCTTCAAAGATCTTCGGCAAAACCTCCTCTGCGATTCCGATACCGGTATCCTTAATGCGGAAACGGATCGTGGAATAATCTCCGAATACTGCGGTACGCTCTACCGTCAGAGTCACACTGCCCGGGGCATCCGTGAACTTGATCGCATTGGAAAGGGTGTTGATGAGCACCTGCTTGAGCTTCATATCGTCACCGATATAGTAATCGCTGACACCGCCGATGACCTGACACTCATAGTGAAGCCCTTTCTCGCTGCACTGTGACATGACCATGGTATTGATCTGTTCCAGCATGTCCCGAAATGAGAATTCCTCTTTGCGTATAATGAGCCGTCCGGATTCGATCCGGGTCATGTCCAGAATATCGTTGATCAGACCGAGCAAGTGCCGTGCGCTTTCTCCGATCTGTTCCAGGTAGCTGCGGGTTTCGGAAGGAAGTGCTTCATTCCGCAGGGCGAGACTCTGCAGACCGATGATCGCATTCATCGGTGTGCGGATCTCATGGCTCATGCTGGAAAGAAAGGCTGTCTTTGCCCTGCTGGCCTGTTCTGCCGCGGCAAGGGCTTCACTCAGCGCATGGTTTGTCGCAAGGGTATCCCGCATTTCCGCATCGATATCCGTAAATCCAAGACCAATCGCATGCACAATATGATCATCCCGGTCTTTCGGATGGCGGACCCCTGCCATTCGCAGCATTTCATAGTATTCTGTTCCGTTTCTTCGGGCGAGATAGCGGAAGGCTATGATGTCCCTGGTCGCAAGGGCATCACGGATCTGATCCGGATCCGTAAACTTCAGGAAGCCTTCCTGATACTCCGCATCGACAAAGCGTTCACAGTATTCTCTGATCCAGGTACGAAACGGAACACGGACACCTTCCGGAGGCTGGTTCTTATCATCTGGATCTGCCCGGTAACAGACCGCTTCATCCGCATCGATATCCACATGGTATACACTGCGATAATCCGATGCCATGGCAGTGATCATACTGTCCAGATCCTTCTGGTGTTTTTCCTGGGAAAGCACCTTTTCCGTGATATCCGAGATAAAGACGACGTATACGCCGCCATAGGAAGTGGTTTCCGCATAATGCCCGTAATCATCCACCCAGCGCACGCTGCCGTCTTTCCGGATGATCCGGTATACCGCATAATCCATCCGTTCCTTGCTGGTATCGATCTGCTGGACAATGGAGTCGGCGATGCTGGGATAATCCTCCGGATGAACCATCCCCTGAAAGGTATATCCGGTCAGCTGCCGGAATTCTTCCAGATCCGCACAGCCAAAGATATTTAAGACAGACCGGTTCACATAGATCAGTTCTTCCGGTTTCTCAGCTTTATAGATGAAAAATCCTCCGGGCATGTGGCTGCCGATTTCTTCTATGACGGAAAGCGTTTCTTCATTTAATGCAAAGCTTTTTCGGATCATACTTGGTGGTCTCCTGTTTCTGTAAGGTGTTCGCCAGAGATGCGATAAATTCCAAATATACAATGGTTCTCTGTTTGTTCGGTGTTCATGGATCAGAAACGCTTCTGAAGTTTCTAAGTCCGGCAAAGATCTGATCCGCAGGCGTTGAAGATCACGACAGGTTACTGTGCTTCAATTGTACTGTTCGCACAGGATTCTAATAAAAAACGTCTTTGCAGAATGGGGTCAGACAACACGGGATCCTGCAAACGGGTTTCGATTATCTGTTCTCATTGGATTTGGGCCGATCGGGCCCGCCTGATACATCTTTATAATACAGAAGAACATCTGCGATTTCTTCTATATTGTTTTTCAGATCACTCAAAATCAGAGTTCTTACCGGAAAAAGCCATTCTTCTTCACTGCAAAGAATCGATTCGTTTATCCGATTCCACATTTTTCCAGCGGAACGATTGACAGGACGGAAACGAGAATTTATAACAATTAACAGAACGATGTTTTGTTAATTTTGGAGGGCCGGATATGAAGTTCAAT
>JAEEPV010000308.1 GCA_016284975.1 Solobacterium sp. | reverse complement strand
GGTTGTACCGATCGAAACGACGGTCGCACCGATCAGCAGTTCCGGCAGATGGAACCGGTGTGCAATGCCAGTCGCACCGTCTACGAACCAGTCACCGCCTTTGATCAGAAATGCAAAGCCAAGCAGAAACAGGCCTACTGTTATAATCATAAAACCTCCCCTGGCACTCTTCCCCTGATGGTGTGCCATCGAAGGCTATTCTACCACTTAAAAAAGGAATCCTGCGACGAATTCCCTTTTATTTATTATTTCAATGATGATCTGCTTACCGGAAACGTGAAGTACGTATCCAGGTAAGGTTCCGGTTTCAGGGTGAAGTGCCACCATTCTTCCGCTAGGGGTTCAAATCCATGGCGCATCATTACCTCCCGCAGGAACATCCGGTTTTTATACTGTTCTTCCGTAATGCCTTTATAGTCCGGGTGGCTTTGTTCCCCGAAGTAATCGAACGGGCCTCCCATGTCTGCGTCCCTTCCAAGCCTGCAGTCAAACAGTGTCAGATCTACGGTACTGCCCCGGCTGTGACCGGAATGATCCAATATATAACCCTGTTTGAACAGGACTCCTTTATCCAGCTGTGGATAGAAACAGTCCTTCATGCGTGTGTCATCCGAATCCTTTGCCCAGTGCACAAAGTGCCGGACTGCTGTTTGCGGGCGATAGGCATCGAAGATCTTAAGCCGATAACCTTTCTTCATAGCCTCATCGCTCACGTCCTTCAGGGCAGCGGCCGCTTCTCTGGTCACAAGTGCAATCGGTTCTTCATAGCCATTGATCCGCTCCCCGACAAAGTTAAACGTGGAATAGTAACGGATTTCCAGGATCACATCTCGGACTGCATCACCGATTGATACAAAGTCCGAGGAATCTTCGGAATATGTCAGATTATTATCCGGCATTTTCTTCACTGTTCCCCTCCGGGCCATAATAGCTGAATGCCAGCATTGTTGTATCGTCGAACTGCGGTGCAGTACCGACAAATACTTCAATTGCCTTTGATACGGAAGAGATCATCTGTTTCGGATCGGTATTCTCAACGGTATTCAATGTATCCACAAGCCGTCCGGTGCCAAACAGTTCCTTATCGAGGTTGGTCGCTTCCACTGCACCATCGGTATATACAAACAGCGTATCACCCGGATGCAATTCAAAGGTATGTTCCTCAAATTTCACATTGGGCATGACCGCAAGTGCCGGGCCGTGCTTATACTGAATCAGTTCAAAACTGCCGCCCTTTCTGCGCAGAACCGGATGTTCATGACCGGCATTGGAGACGATGCCCTTGCCTGTCTTCAGATCAACGATCGCCATCCATACCGTTACAAACAGTTCTGCATCATTACCGTCACATAACCGGTTATTGACATCATAGAAGATCTCCGAGGTCGTACCGCCCATCATGGCACGCAGCTGAAGCAGTGTTTTGGAGATGACCATGAACAGAGAAGCCGGAACGCCCTTGTCGGATACGTCGGCAATGACCAGGCACAGATGATCTTCATCAATCAGGAAGAAGTCATAGAAGTCACCGCCGACTTCTCTGGCCGGATCCATGGATGCGTAGATTTCAAATTCGTGATGATCCGGGAACGGCGGGAACGTTCTTGGCAGCATATCCTCCTGGATCTCTGCCGCAACATTCAGTTCTGCGCTGATTTTTTCCTTTTCCCGGGTAACTTTCTCCAGCCTTACGACATAGTCTTTCAGGTCATGGTCCATCTGCGTAAAGGCATCTGCCAGATCTTCCAGTTCATCGTTGGTATGAACATCAACATGGAATTCCTTCGCTTTTTCCGGATCATCACCCAGATTCGTGATCAGTTCCGTGGTCGCACGGTGCAGTGTTCTGATCGGATGGACCAGACCTCTGCTGATGCCTATGTAAAAGATGATCATCATGATTATGGTCACGATACTGACCGAAATGACGATAATGCAAAAGAGTGAAACAAGCTTATCTACAAACTCATCCTTATTGATATCCACTCCTACCATGGCAACCGGTTCGTTATTATCTTTCAGAATCGGATAATAGGCCGTCAGAAGATCACCGTACTTATCATATACAGAAGAATATGTCGCAGTCCCGGTGGGATTGGCGGAATATTCCCCCTTGATGATCTCCTTTTCTCTTGGCGAATCATATGGTTCCGTATCTCCCAGGGCAGAGACATGTGCTTTGTTGCCGGAGTCCCAGATATAGACGATACGGTTTTCTTCCGGAACGAAGATATAGTAGTATTCCAGACCGAAACTCTCTGCCTGGGAAGTAAGAAACACCTGTACTTCATCGTAGTACTCGTCGGTCGTACCTTCTTTATAGTATTTTTCAATCGTATCCGACTTAATGAACGTTGACGCAACTCTTGCAAATCCAACAACCATAGTAGAAAGATCGGCCACTTCCGAGCCCCATACCCAGAACGATGTAACAATCGTGATCAGCAATGTGATCATGATCGCAAACAGGATCAGACCCCAGAATAATCGAACACCTAGTTTTCCACGCTTTTTCTTTTTCATAATCGAAACCCCACGATAGCTGCTGCCACACATTCAAAAGACAGAATGATCTTCTTTCTTTTCTATTATAAAAGATGCCCGTTATCAGTTGGACGATAAATTGTACCACTTCCATTCAGACCAGTCGTCTTTGGTCTTCGAATGCAGAAAAGATGATTCGATTAGCCTGTTTTTTCCGTCAGAACATACAGAAACAAATAAGATCATGGACGTGTGAACAATGTCGGAAGAAAAAGCCGTTTTATTAAAACAAGCCACATGATCGTGTCATGCAGCCTGTTTGTTCCATAAGTATGAGGAGATAATAATCAGTCCTGTTTTTTCACCCACGTATCGAAATTATTCATGACACCGGAATATCCGCCGTGATCCATCGTCTGAAACAGCAGTTTTGTCTCTCCCGGATAGCTGGTTATTTCTTCATCTCCGATCAGAAAGATGAGATCCTCTGTCACACCATTGTCATAGTTGATGGTCATCAGATCTTCCGCCATTCTTCCGTTATTGGGTGTATCCAGACGGTCAATGTCAGTGGTATAGGTAAAATCAAAATCTTTGTCGAGACCGGTGTAATGCCCTGTTCCATCTTCATTAAAAAACAGATGTTCAAGATCAATACTCGGAGTGTACCATTCTCCGACAAGCTGTTCCTTTGTTTCCGCAATCAGCTGCTCATCGGTTTTTTCTGCTTCCGTTTCATCCTCGCCTTTCGGTGTTTCCGTTTCGATTACGGTTTCTGCCGTATCTTCCGGTTTGTCTTCGGCTGCGGTGTTCTCATTATTGCTGTTAGCAGAATTGCCGCATGCGGCAAGTGAGAACGACAATAAGCCTATCATTATTAATTCAGTTGTTTTCTTCATAGCTACCCCTCCATATGTACACTATTGTACGAAAGTCAACAGAAAACAATACCCTTCTGTTGACCGAAATTGGTATTACATTGTCTAAGGAAGAAATTTAATACGATGATTCTTTTCACATATGTTATTGGATTTATATAAGCCACCATACGGTCAGCACAACCGAAATCACAACAAGCACAAACATAACGGCGGGCGGGTGGGAATAAACACCAACTCCCGCTGCCTCCTCCCCATAACAGAGGGACCATGCAGCGGGGATACCATAAACAGGAATGTCAAAGCCATTTCCTATCCCATCCTTCATCTCCTTTCCTCAAAACAAAAAATGGGGCAAAATGCGCCCAGATATAAAAAACAAACAAAAAACATACCTGCATTATGCAGGCATGCTAGTTCGAAAGCGAACGGAGGCTGATCGGAAAGGTGAAATACGTATCCGGATACGGCTCCTCTTTCAGGGTGAAATGCCACCACTCGGTTTCCAGCGGCTGGAATCCGTGTG
>JAEEPV010000307.1 GCA_016284975.1 Solobacterium sp. | reverse complement strand
TCATCTTTCAGAATCGCTGTCCAGCCATTCTGACTGTGAACGGCCGTGATATCAATAACCGGATAACCCGGATCCAGCATTTTTTTCGGATAAGATGCCGTTATAAGATCCTTACTGGTAGAACAGTAGATGCCTCCATCCGACGGGGAAGACCAGAGAATGACATAACGGGAAAGATACGGATCGAAGAACGCTTCCGGAGCCCATGCCTGACTTCCGCTCATGGATCCGTCTTTGGAAACATTCAGAAGAAGGGCACGTTCATTCTCAAAGGATGTCAGATCCCGGGAATCATAGACATATACGGAATCGGTATCATATCCCTGTGTTGCCAGAAGGGCGAACTCTCCGCCGGGTTTCCGCAGGAGAGAGGGATCACGGAGACGTTTTGTTCCTGAAGAAGGCTTTAGAATCCCGCGATCTTCATTGATCTTGAACCAGTATTCACCATTAAACGTATAGGCAAGCTTCAGCTGTTCTTTGTTTGTTCCTTCACTTGTAAAGTAAGAGATGACATAGGCTACCGCCGGATCACCAAGCGTCAGCGAATCAAACGAAACGGTGTCTTCTCCATAGGAAGCGGACAGACCAATCGGTTCATATTCCAGAGCTCCGTCCGTCTTGGAAATAACCGAATCATGTACTTCTGCATGTCCATGCGTGACGGTCCAGCTGACCGGAGTGCCGGAGGGTGTCACGGTCGGAAGTGAGTCCCCGTCAAACAGAAATACATCAATGCTTTCCTGTACAAACGCTGCTTCACGATCCTGCAGTACCGGTACTTCGGCTTCTTCTGTCGGCATGGGACCGTGTACAGTCGAAACCGTACAGCCTGCAAGCAGAAATCCTGCAGCAGCGGCAGTTATGATTGATTTCATAGATACCATTATATATGTCAAACAGCACAACGCGGCTTTTTCCTTCTCTATGCTAAAATATTGACATGAAAAAAGTCTTGATCGCTGCCGGCGGTACCGGCGGGCATATTTATCCGGCTCTCGCCTTGGCAGATTATTTAAAACAGGAAAACATTGAAGTTGTCTTTATCGGTTCTTCCAAACGGATGGAAGCGCAGCTGATCCCGGAAAAGGGCTATCGTCTGATCACACAGGATATCGAGACAACACAGGGCGGTATCTGGAACAAGATCCATTATCTTTTTACGATGATCAGAACCGTAAAGGATACGAAACAGCTTCTGCGGCAGGAACAGCCGGATGTCTGTGTCGGGTTTGGAAATTATATTTCGGTTCCGCTGATCCTTGCGGCCCATCAGCTTCATATTCCGACCATGATCAGTGAACAGAATTCCTTTGCCGGAAAAGCAAATGTATTCCTTGGAAGGTTTGCGGATGCGGTTGAACTGGCGTATGAGCGCAGTGCGAAAGATTTTAATCCCGCCAAGGTAAGAGTTCTTGGTAATCCGCAGGCATCGGTTTCTGCCCAAAAGAAGGCTGACAGGAACCTGCTGAAGGAATATGGACTTTCGGATGAACAGCCTGTTGTATTTGTCATGATGGGCAGTCTTGGATCCGAGTCGGTTTCAAAAATCATTGATGAGGCCTGTGATCTTTTTGATGACGGATTCCAGATACTGATCGCTTCCGGGAAAAAGAATGATTATGAATTTCAGACAACAAATCCGAATGTGATCATAAAGGAATATGTTGACGGGGCAGGAATGCTGATGACGGCGGATCTGGCAATCTGCCGGGCGGGTGCTACCACCCTGGCAGAAATTGCCGCTTCCGGGGTACCTTCCGTTCTGATACCAAGTCCGTTTGTGCCGAATAATCATCAGTATTATAATGCTTTGGAACTGAGCGAACATGGTGCTTCAGTTCTTCTGGAAGAGAAGAATCTTACTCCGGGTCTATTGGCGGATACCGTCAATGATCTGATGAAGGATTCGGATAAACGAGATAAAATGCGGCTGGCAGCGAAAGAAATGGCAAAACCGAATGCCTGTAAGGATACCGCTGACTGGCTGAAGGAGATCAGTAAATGAGTGATGATCTGTTGGAAATCCTGAGTGAAATGGCTGAGATCGAATGCGATGTACCGCTTGCGTCGATGACGACACTTCGCATCGGAGGACCTGCAAAATATGTAGCTTATCCCGACAGTACCGTTGCATTGGATGCACTGGTTCGCTTTTTGAAAGAGCGCGGTATTCCGTATAAGGTAATTGGCAAAGG
>JAEEPV010000035.1 GCA_016284975.1 Solobacterium sp. | reverse complement strand
GTATCCTCCGGCATTTCCGGAGATCAGTGCTCCATACTCCGGCGAGCCAAGATAGTTTGCCCAGGGTGCAGGGGTATCCGGTCTTGTAATTACATACTCGCGGTTTGCATCATCAAAGTAGCCATACTTCATATCATCTGCCTCACATTCTTTTTGTTTTTATTATTATCATTTTATTGTATTTTTTCATTTCAGGAATGACCGATTTCCATCCCTGTACGGTTAATCCATCGTTCATTATTACTGTGAGTGCGATCCATGGTTTCTGAAAAAAATGAACGGAAGTCATTTTTTTCTCTTATCATCCTTATTTGTGGATGATACAATCCATACGTATGGAAAAAAAGAGTGAAGTAAGAAAACATCTGGATTATCCGAAGCTTACGATGTTTCAGATGATTGAGCGCATGGCGAACGCTCACCCGAATTCATTTGCCTATGAATTCTATGGCAAAAAAACAACCTACCGCCAGTTTCTCAGCCGAATTGAACGGGCCGCCCGTGCGTTTACCGCATCCGGTATCCGCCGCGGGGATTCCGTAACCATCTGCATGCCCAATACGCCGCAGGCGCTGGACTGCTTCTATGCACTGAATCGCATCGGTGCCATCTGCAATATGGTACATCCGCTCAGTGCTCAGAAAGAGATCACGTTCTATCTGGATTTCTCGGAAAGCCGCATGATCCTGACAATGGATATGTTCTATGAGAAGGTTGAAGCTGCGATCCGCGAAACCAATCATCCGGTTACGATCCTGACAGCCCGCATGCAGGATGAACTGCCGCTTGCCAAAGCAGTCGGCTTTGCACTTACGCAGGGGCGCAAGGCAAGAAAGTTCCCAAATACATACAACGGTATTCTGTGGACTTCCTTTCTGAACAGAGGAGTTCCTTCTGTCCGTCTTCCGGATCCGGTCTATGACCCGCAGGCTACTGCTGCGATTCTGTACAGCGGCGGCACCAGTGGAACCCCAAAGGGAATCTGCCTGTCCGATCAGAACTTCAACGCTACCGCTCTTCAGGCGACTGAGGCAATACAGATGCCGTTAGGTCCCGGTGACACGATGCTGTCCTGTATGCCGGTATTCCACGGCTTCGGTCTTGGCATTAATATTCACACCGTTCTGATCAACGGTGCTGAATGCATCCTCATGCCGACATTCAACGGCAAGAGCTATGCGGAGATGCTCATAAAGAAAAAGCCGAACTTCATTGCCGGCGTACCGACAATCTTCGAAGCACTGCTTCACATCGAGCAGCTGAAAAATGCGGATCTCTCCTGCCTCAAAGGCATGTTCTGCGGCGGTGATGCCCTGAGCGTTGAACTCAAGAAGAAAGTTGACGGTTTCCTGAAGGAGCACAACGCATCCATTCAGGTGCGTGAAGGATATGGTCTGACGGAATGTGTCACCGCAAGCTGCCTTACTCCGCGTGATACCTACCGTGAAAACTCCATCGGTCTTCCCTTCCCGGATACGGAGTACTGTGTCGTAAGACCCGGTACCGATGAAGAACTTCCTCCAATGCAGGAAGGAGAAATCATCCTGAAAGGACCTTCCGTTATGATCAAGTATCTCAAGAACCCGGAAGAGACCGCCCAGACACTGCGTAAACTTGCGGATGGTTCTATCTGGCTGTTTACCGGGGATCTTGGATATATGGATAAAGACGGTTATGTCTACTTCAAACAGCGTATCAAGCGAATGATCATCACAAACGGATACAATGTATATCCGGGGCAGATTGAAAACATCATCGATTCCGTCGATGAAGTTGCCTACAGCTGTGTAATCGGCGTGAAAGATACACGCCGTATGCAGAGAGTCAAAGCATATGTCGTTCTGAAACCTGGCTTCATGGGTGATGATGCCATGAAGGAAAAGATCCTCAGCACACTCGAAATGCATGTTGCGAAATATGCAATTCCGCGTGAAATCGAATTCCGGAAGGATCTTCCGAAGACACTGGTCGGCAAAGTTGCCTACCGGAAGCTGGAAGAGGAAGCGAACGCTGAAGCAGAGAAAGTAGAGAAATAACATGAGTGAAACCCGCAAACGGAAATGGGGCGACCGAAGAGACGGCTTTAAAGTAAAGGCGCCTGGTCTGCAGACCGTCATGGCATCCCTGATGCCCAACCGCACCGATCGTGAATGCTATCTGAATGACAGGATCGATATTACAGATCTTCTGAAGTACCTCGAAAAAAAGAATGCGGAGCACCCGGATTATAAGATCACACTGTTTCACTGCTTCGTAATCGCGCTCACCCGTATGTTCCGGGAGCGGCCTTATATGAACCGATTCATTCAGGGCGGATCCATCTATGAACGATATGAAGTATCCTGCGCGTTTGTCGCAAAACGTCGTTTTGCCGACCATGCGGAGGAAGCACTGATGTTTCTGGTTCCAAAGTCGACGGATACACTGGACACCGTCGCAAAACAGATTATTGGTGATGTCGCTGAGACCCGCAAAAGTGAACATGCGACCGGCGGCGTCGATGAACTGCTGGACAAATTTGCGGCTATGCCGAAACTGCTGATGATGTTTCTGATCTGGATCATCCGCTGTATGGACTTCTGGGGCGTCAACCCGAAGTTCCTGACCGACGGCGATCCCAACTATTCCAGTATTTTCCTGAGTAACCTCGGCAGTATCAAGTGCCCGGCTGTATATCACCATCTGAACAACTATGGGACCAACTCCTGTATGATCACGATCGGTACGATGCATAAGGAAGAACTGATCATGCCGGATGGATCCAAGCAGATCCGTGATGTTGTGGAAATCGGTGCGACCGTTGATGAAAGCATCGCTGACGGATTCTATTTTGCCCGCAGTCTGAAGCTTGTGAAGCATCTGTTCGCCAATCCGGAGCTGCTGGAAGTACCTCTGGAAACACCAAGTAATTTCGAATACTGATCAAGCTGACCGGACCGGATGGTCCGGTTTTGTTTTACAATGAATCCATGAAAAAAATCAGTTCCTTCTGGCTGAAACTGACCGCAATGATCACGATGGTTTTTGATCATACCACCATCCGGTATTTCAACAATGTTCGATGGATGCGGTTTTTAGGCCGGTGCTCGATGCCGCTGTATGCATTTCTGATTGCGGAAAGTGTGCATCACACCGAAGAAAAAGGCACCGTGATTCCGCATACCATCCGGCTGTTTCTGCTGGCGCTCATCAGCGAAATTCCTTATGATCTCTATTTCAGCAACACCCTGTGGAACCCAAATCGAAACAGTGTTGTCGGAACCCTGCTGATTGGATATCTGGCCTGCATTCTGATTCATAAAACCGATCATCCATTGCTGAAGCTGCTCATTGCCGCTATTGCCTGCTGGATTCCGGAACACTTTCATTTCAGTTACCGGTTTGCCGGTGTCCTGCTGATCATCGCTTTCGAGCAATGGATCACCTATCGCAGAAAACACCCGGACCGGTCTGCCTTCTGGATCCCGGTTCTGATTCTTTGTGTCTTTGCAGGATATTATATCTGCCGCGGCGTCGAGCCATTGAATGTGTTTACCGTTTGGCATGCCTTCCGGACATATCAATGGAGCCAGCTTGGCGTATTCCTTTCCCTGCCGCTGCTGTTTCTGTATAACGGCACGCAGGGCTGCACGCACCCGGCATGGATCTTCTTCTACCGGCTGTTCTATCCGTTTCATCTATCATTTCTTCTTCTGCTGGAAAAACTGTTTCAGGCATAAGAAAAACAGACTGTATCTCACTCTCTGATATATGATTCATATCAATATGAGAACTGCAGTCTGTTTTTTGGTTTATGCCTTGGTATTTACGTAGCGGATGATGTTGGACGCATTGGCATAGGTGTCCGCATGTCCATGTTTCACCATAACCAGTGTCGGTGCCTGCATGATGCCGTACTGTTTTACAAGATCTTCATGTTCTTCTGCGTCAACGACTTTGTACTGGAAGCCGGTACGGTTGAGCATGTTTTTGATCATTGAGCAGTTCGGGCAGGTCTTTGTAGTGAACAGGAGTGCGGTTCCGTCTCCCTCATCTTCCACTTCTGAAACCGGTGATGCGGTTTCCGGTTCTTCAAACCGTTTTACTTCCGGGCGGGGAGAAGAATTCATAACCTTATAGGTATTGCGATCCTTGAATTCCTGCGCCTTTCCGGCATTCCAGTTCTTGACCGGACGATAGTAACCGGTGATGCGGGAATACACTTCGGTCTCAGCACCGCACTTCGGGCACTTCCATACTTCACCGGCAATATAGCCGTCATTCTTACAGATGGAATAGGTCGGGCTCATGGTGTAATACGGCAGTCTGTAGTTTTCTGCGATCTTTCGTACAAGTGTTGCGGCAGATTTCCAGTCGGTGAGACGCT
>JAEEPV010000306.1 GCA_016284975.1 Solobacterium sp. | reverse complement strand
TTCAGCAGTTCTTCACTTGTCATTGCGGACTCCGTCAGCGGCCAGAACGACCTGCAAAATACGCAGCTGCTGCAGCGATTACAGTTGCAACCATCATCACGATGAAATCAGTACCGGATCCACCGGCAGACTGTACTTCGGTATGGACAGGCGCCGGAGTGTTTTCGATTGCCGCTGGATGTCCGTTTACGGTATATGCCTTGATATAGGCATTTCCAAATTCGAACACTTCACCGGCATTGGTTAGGTTCAGCTCCTCCGGTGTCTTCCAGACCATGGTATTTCCGTCACTGACATATGCCAGAGTTTCTCCCGGGTTGGAAACAACCTTGCAGGTAATGTTGTTGATGTTGTCCGGTGTCTGCAGTTCCGGCTTCAGTATGGTTTCAAGATTCAGCCAGGAATACCCGGCAGGAGAGATGACCTTTTCAACAACCGCAAAACGGCTTCCTTTTTCCAGGGGAATCATCTGGTTCAGCGGAATGGTATGGAATCCCCGTTCATTAATGGAGACGGTGTCACTGTAAAGCAGCTTGCCGGCAGCAGGATCCTTTTCGAAATCTTCAGATACTTCATAGATTTCGATTTCGACCGTGCTCTGGGACTGAGGAATCATAACCGATACTGCCGACAGCGTTTCTTCATCAGCGGCAGTAAAGATATTGGCTGTTTTGGTTTCCTTGTTTCCTGCAGGAATACTGGTTGGCAGGAAGGACATCTGAATCGAGTAATCATACTGATAGAGATTGTCATAATCAAATCCATCCAGGGCGTCATCTGTATCCAGGGCAGAAATTGCAGTGACAGAATGATCACAGTAACTCAGCCAGAAATATCCGGTGCCTTTTCCGTTTTCGTCCGGAAAGCCATAGTTGTAGTAACGGTTGTACAGAATTTCATCGTCTGTGCCTTTGGCAGATTCCAGTACTTCAACAAGCCTTTGCCCATATTTTTCAAAATAGAGATCGTAATTACCCCAGCTGTTTTTGACCAGCCATGCACCGTCGGTTTCCGGCTGACCCTTTGCATCGGTGCCAAAGTTTTCCTTTGGATAGTTATCGTTCCAGCCAACGATCGAAACCATGTGGTTCATGGAAATGACATCGTTGTTATCATACTGAGACCAATTGACGTAATTGAAATAATCCGAAATTCCGTCTTGGCCAGGCATCGACATATCTGCGCCATAACTGAACATCAGAGCACCATATTGGTATAAGGCCTGTTTTGCCCGGAGCACTGCCTGTGCATCATAAGAATCATACGGATAAGTCTTTTTATCGAGATCCACATGATATACCGAAGGGCTGTCAAGATAGATGTATTTCTGAACATGTGCCGCGGCAGGGGATGTGCGGTCCGCCGCTTCGTTTTTCAATCCGTAGACAACTGCACCGTCTTCTTCCGCGGAAAGCGGTTCATAGGGTTCCTGAGCTTCTGTGACCGGTCCGTTCCAGGAAGTTGTGATTGACTGTATGGTACCGGCAAAGCCGCCGACCGAGAAATGAGAATTGATGCTGTCGCTGAGGGGAAGAAGACCTTCCGATTTCTGGGGACCGTCTGTCACAGGGTCAAGGTTTTCGTATGCGAGATACAGCTCGCTGAGATCAATTTCCGAACTCTGTTTTGAAAGATCAAGCTGATAGGCGGAAGGGTCATCCGCATGGTTGTGCCGCTTGCGGAGAAGGTTGCTTTCGACAGCAGCAATGCCGCTGAATGCCCAGCAGCTTCCAAACGGGTCCTGATCTTTGACAACGGTGGAATCTCCAAGGGAAGGCAGGTAGTATTCCGGCACCTTGGAAAGATCCGTTTCGTACAGATAGTCCGCCCTCGAACCATAATACTGATCTACCAGCAGATTGAATGTTGCAGGGAATTCCTGCGAAGCGAAGTATGTTTCTTCTCCTTCCGTCATCTTATAGTTCTGTGCGAATTCCTTCAGAAGTTTCCAGTCGGTTTCATCGGTTATCCCGTCCCTGTTGAAATCAAACTGCAGACCCGCATTCCCCGGGTCGTCTTCGGCATAAGTCACAGTACACAGAGAAGCTGCGAGCGCCGCGGTTATCATTGCTTTTACGATTTTCATACCAATTATTCTAAATCAAATGGAAAGATAATAAAAAGAAAGCAGGATTTATCCTGCCTCAGTCTGTTGACAAAGTGGCATTTCCAGAGCGATCTGCCACTTTTTCATTTGTAATGTTGCGGCAGATTGTGAATTCTTACGATGTTTCACAAGTTTCGAGCGATTTTGCTCAAAAACACAGGATGAAAAGGCTCTTCT
>JAEEPV010000305.1 GCA_016284975.1 Solobacterium sp. | reverse complement strand
TCTCTGGTGGATGGATTTGTCCTTTCCGATTCGGAAGTTCAGCTGGATGATTCCCAGAAAGAAGAACTCCGTACGATTTACAGAGACTTAATTGAGGCATGCGCAGACTGACGCATGCTTTTTTTACGTGCTTTTGAAAAGAGTTGTAAAATTTAATTGATGAATCTGTTCGAGCGCTTCTTTCAGAAAGAAAAACGAATAATCGGTGATGTAGTGGATTTGGCAGAGGAGCAGGTCTGGGAAGCGGACAGCTCTAACGACTACGTACCGTCGTTTTTCTATGGCATTTATATTCATAACGGAAGACAGCGTATCGGTTATTGTGATCTGAGAGTCGGACATAATCAGGAAATGTATTACGCGGGTAATATCGGTTATCACATCTATTCCCCTTACCGTGGGAATCATTATGCGTATGAAGCATGTAAAATGCTGTTTGAAATCGCAAAGGAGAAGGGAATGGAATGGGTGATCATTACCTGTTCTCCGGACAATGAAGCAAGCCGCAAGACAATCGAACGTCTGGGTGCCGAGTATCTTGAAACCGTACCGGTACCAAGTGATCACTGGCTCTATCGAAGAGGCGAGACGATCAAGCATATCTATCGGCGCGAGCTTCAAGGACATGCGGTATAATATTGATATGCGTCGGCTGATTCAGATACTGACCAGCAGAATTGTTATTCTGGCGATACTTGTACTTTTGCAGATATCGCTTCTTTTTATATGGATCTACCGGGCAGCTCTCTATTACAGCATTATTCCGATGTTTGATATCCTCGCAAGGATCCTTGCGGTATATGTTGTAAACAAAGAGGAAGACAGTCAGTACAAGATTGCATGGATCTTTCTGATTCTGGCCCTTCCGGTACTGGGAAGTCTTCTGTTTCTTCTGTGTTTTGGACGTAAAATGCCAAAGCGTCTTGCCAAAGGAACCATCGAAGCGGATTCCCGGCTGAAAGATCTTCTGACACAGGATGAAGATGCGTTAAACCTTTTGAAGGAAGAAAATCCGGAAAACTTTCATCATTTTAATTTCGGTATTGCGGTCTCGGGTTATCCGGTGTATGGGAATACGGATGCTGTCTATTATGAAAGCGGAGAAGAATTTCTTCCGGCCCTTCTGGACGCCTTGAAACAGGCGAAGCAGTTTATTTTTCTGGAGTACTATATTATTCAGACCGGCGGAACTATGTGGAATCAGATTCTGGAAATCCTGAAGCAGAAGGTTCGTGAAGGGGTAGAGGTCAAGATCGTCTATGATGATTTCGGCTGTTATACCCGCATGCCGCGCCATTATGAAAAAACACTGAATCAGCTTGGAATCGAGACGTATCGGTTTAACCGGATGCGCCCGGCACTGCTGATCAAGATGAACAATCGGGATCACCGTAAACTTTGCATTATTGACAATAAGATTGGGTTCACCGGAGGAGTCAACATCGCAGACGAATATATTAACAAGATTCATCCGTACGGTTACTGGCGGGATTCGGCAGTGCGTATTGAAGGGGATGCGGTTACCGGTATGACGATTATGTTTCTGGGCATGTTCTCCTTTCTTCGCCGTGATGAAAAGGGAATCGACTATACTCGATACATCCAGCGTCATGAAGTTGAGCATCAGCCTGGCTGTTGGTTTCAGCCATTCAGTGATACACCGACCGATGAGGTTGACGCCGGCCTTAATGTGCATTTGAATCTCGTCAGCAGTGCCCGGAAGTATGTTTATATTGATACGCCGTATCTTGTATTGAACAGTGATATGATCAGCGCCCTGTGTCTGGCTGCACGCAACGGAACGGATGTACGAATCATGACGCCGCATATGCCGGACAAGCAGATTGTTTTTCAGATTACCCGTTCCAATTACCGAAAGCTGATCGAAGCGGGTGTCCGGATTTATGAGTATATTCCCGGATTCAATCATCGCAAAAATATCGTCGCAGATGATTCGATGTGTCTGATCGGTACGATCAATACGGATTATCGAAGCTATTATCTGCAGTTTGAAGATGGAGTACTGATGCGCAGTCCAAAACTGGCAGAGACAATGCGGCTCAGTTTTGAAAACGGGCTGAAAAATGCAAAAGAGATTACAATGGAGGAGTGCATGAAGACCCATCCGGCAGTCCGACTGTATCGGGCAATCATGGCACTGGTCGCTCCGCTGTTTTAAGTTATGGAACTGAAGAAAGAAAAACGAATCGTTATTGTCATACTGGCGGTTCTTCTGACGATGATCGCCGGTTTGACTGTGGCCGCAATGATCCTGCGCAACCGTGATACGGCAGGTACGGAAACCGAAACGAATCCGGTGGAAGCAGCGGATCCGGAAGGGACGCTTGCCGTGCCTCAGTATTGGGTAAATAACATAGAACTGCCGTCCGCCGGAGGAATTGAAATTGTTCATTCCCATATTCCATGGGATGGTTCCCGCAGGCCGGGGGAAGTACGGGAGATCCGGTATCTGACTATACATGAGACGGACAACCGCAGTTCCAGTGCGGATTCCGAAGCGCATAATTCCCTGCTGGTAAATGACACCAGCGATATTACAGGCTGGCATTATACAGTTGATGACCACAGTATTTACCACAATATTCCGGACAATGAAATCAGCTGGAATGCAGGGGACAATCGTACATCGCCGGGCGGCAACCTGAATGGCATAGGTATTGAAATGTGCGTTAATCTTTCCAATGATTTTGACAGAACGCTTAAGAATACTGCCTCCCTTGCGGCAGAGCTGCTTGTGGCATATGATTTGAGCGTTGAAGATGTGCATCTTCACGCAGATTTCATGGATAAGGTATGCCCGCATCGTCTGCTGAGCGAAGGCAGAGTACCGGAGTTCTATGAAATGATCCGGCAGGCATATATCCAGAAAGCAAAGGATAAGCTGAGCAGTCAGATTCTCTCACTGCCTGCAGAAGCAGCAGAAAATACAGCAGAAGAATAAATAAGGAGTTTCAGATGGAAAAGATTGGACTGGTATTGGAAGGCGGAGGAATCCGCGGTGCTTATACGGCCGGGGCAATGGCCTGGCTGATCGATCAGGGAGTGACTTTCAACTATAATGCCGGCGTTTCCAGTGGCGCAGTATATATGGCGGTTTATCTGATGAAGGATAAGGAAATGCTTCATAAAATTTCCTGCAAATACGCCTGTGCGGATAATGTAGTCGGTATTAAGGCATTCCTTTCGGAAGGCTATTATGTTGCGTACAAGCATCTATTTCACGATGTGCTGATCGAACAGGAACACTATTCATTTGAACGGCTGAAGGAAGAAAAACCGGACTTTGAAATCGGCTGTTATGATCTGGAACTGGGAAAGACGATCTACTTCAATACGGAAGATCTCGATGAAGACATGGAACTGCTGCGGGCAACCTGTTCTCTTCCAGTCGCGGCACCGATTGTTGATTTTAAGGGACATCGGCTGCTTGACGGCGGCATTACAAAGATGATTCCGATTGAACGGGCGATTGAGCAGGGATGTACAAAGACCCTGATTGTAACAACCAAACCAAAGGACTATGTGCGCGGCCCGGCATCTGGATTTGTTAAGTTCCTGATGCGCATCATTTATCGGGATTATCCGAGTGTTCTGAAAGACTATAAGGTTCGCCATCTGAATTACTATGATCAAATCAGCATCGTCAATGATCTGATTGAGAAAAAACAGGCTGTAATGATCTATCCGTCCAGAACAATCAAGGTAAACCGCTGGAAGGGCGATCCGCAGAAGTGCAATGAACTCTACGAACTTGGTTATCAGGATATGGAAGCCAGAAAAGGTGAGATTTTTGAACTGCTGGGAAGAACACTGACCAATATTCCGATTGAAGAGAAGGAAAAGGTTCCCGCATGATCCGACTGATTGCGAGTGATCTCGACGGGACGATCATTGATGGCAGTAACTGCTGTGATAAGAGAATACCGGAAACCATTGCGCATTACCGCGGTCAGGGCGTGAAGTTTGCGGTCTGCAGCGGAAGACCAGTTGACTCTGTACTGCCGCTTCTGAAAGGATGGGGACTGGATGGAGTCAGTGATTACATCATCGGTTCAAACGGCGGGGAAGTTCTGGAGATTGCCAGCGGAAAACGACAGGAAGCATATGCGCTTTCCCCGGAAGTGCTGAAAGAGATTATTGATCTGTATGAACCGCTGAATCTCATACCCACTCTCTATGACGGTATGACGCTTTATGTTTCCCGAATTACCAAGGAAACGAAAGAAGTCGCCAGGCGGATCGGGGTTCAGTGTGTTGAAGGAGATATTCGGGCAATGACGGTAAAGCCGGAGCTTAAGGAAATGTTTATCGTTCGACCGGAGGATATGGAAAAGGTTGAACAGTTTGCGAAAGATCATCCGGATCCCCGTTTCAATGGTTATAAAACTGCGGTTGATTTGTTTGAACTGACAAATCCACTGCTTGCTAAGGATGTCGGCATCCGGATTATTGGCTCCATGATGCAGATCACTCCAAATGAGATGATGGCATTTGGCGATACTTCCAATGATGTTGCCATGTTGGAATATGTACGCTATGGCGTGGCAATGGAAAATGGCACGGATGATGCAAAGGCAGCTGCGTTTGCGACTGCGCCTTCTGTAGACGAATGCGGGTTTGTACAGTTTCTGACTGCGCATCTCAATGATAAGCTTGAAGTATACTAATCGTTGCAGCATCGTAAAAAACGGTGCTGTTTTTTGCTATAATTCTTGAAACAGAAATGTTATGAAACAGTTTGGCGGCTTCTATCTGGATAAGGAAAAAGATATTATCGTTGACCTCTTCCTTCAGGATGAGAAGCTTTTCTATACGCTTCGGACCCCGAACCACGGAACCGGAAATCTGATCCGCAATCTTGCAAAACTCTGTGATCTTCCGCTGAATAAAGATGAAAATGAAATGCTGTATATCAGCGGACAGGTACCGAGCTATTATGATACCTACAACCGCCTGGTGTATGTGTTTCGAATGGGCAATACCAAAGTTGCCAATATCTATCCTGACGGAACCGTTGAAATGAAGGCGGCAATACCGTCCATATCAAAGACACTGATGTCGCAGACGAAACATTACTCTCTGGATATCAAGCAGACGATCGTTAAGACGTTTATCAAAACCGAACTGAAGTTCCGTTCGGATCTGCATACCCATATGAATGCGAATCTTCCGCCGGATATTCTGATTGCACTTGGCATTTTCCATCAGATCCGATATCCGCTTTATTATGTCCGCAAGCTGAATCTCAGGCTTACGGAATCACAGATGCAGAAACTGGTAACACAGCGGAAGGAAACGGAAGAACGGTTTGCGGACAGTACGCTGAGCGGAAAATATCTAAGCCGGAAAATCGATGACAACACATTTATAAACTTTGCAGATCTGATCTTAGGAAATCCTGCAGAGAGCGAATACAACATCGCAAGGATCCGGGTGTCTCTTGCCGTTATGAAAGACGGTCAGGCAGTATTTTCCAATCTTGAAAAAGTCTATCTTTACCGTTATGTTTTCACAAAGGGAATCGCATCCGATGATGTCTATCCGCTGGAACATATTGAACGGATTCAGGATTCCGATATTGTTTCTGTTTTAAAACAGATGAAAAAGGATTCCAGGCATTCGGTCTATAAGAATAATTCACTGTTTCAAAACAAGCTTCTCTGGATTGCACGCTCTTATCAGTCCTGCGGTATTTCCTATGCAGAGATTTCTGATACGACACTTGTAAAAAGAGAAGGCGCCGCACATATGCTCAGGGAAGTTCACGAAGTCATGCCGGCAATAATGAAGGAAACCGGAGTACTGATCCGATTCCTTGCGGCAGTACGCCGAATTCCGCTGACAATCGTTCGTGATAAGGTGACGGCTGCGGACTACCTGAAGGAAAACCTGCAGGTGATCCGGGCAATTGCTTCCGATCCATATGTGGCAGGCAGTGACATTGTCGGTGAAGAGATCAATGATATTCGGGAGATGAAGCCATTTATTCATGAACTGACTGCGGTGGCCAGTGAGGTCCCCTCGTTTGTAATCCGAATCCATGCGGGTGAAAATGACAGTCTTCGGGACAATGTGGCAAATGCAATCGAATGTGTCAAAAGCGGACTGAAGGACGGACAGGAAATGCCGCAGGTCCGCATCGGACATGGTCTTTACACTGCGAACCTTTCCAGCAAAAAAGGGAAGAAGCTGATCAAAGACATCATCGACAATAAAGTGGTTCTGGAATTTCAGATCACTTCCAATGTCCGGCTGAATAATCTGAATTCGCTGAAGAAACATCCGCTGAAGCAATACCTTTCCGAAGGGATTTACTGTGTGCAGGGGACGGATGGCGGTGCTTTGTATGGAACAGATTCCGTTGATGAACAGCTCTCTCTTGAGAAAATGCTGAATCTTAGTGAAGAAGAGATGCTGATGATGCGGAATGAAGAGGCAGAAGTCGTTCGGTCCGGGATGGAGGCGTTCGCAAAGAAAAAACGAATCTTTGCGAAAGAAGCAGGGAAGAAAGATGTTGAGGAGTTCTATAACAACAGAATCGAATCCATGGGAATGGATTGCGGTGTGCTGCTGAGTTCTTCCCTCAAGCACGAGTCCACTGCTGAACTGAAGAAACAGATCGTAGAATTCCCGCAGGATAAATATCCGATTATTATTGCCGGCGGCAGTTTCAACAATGACAGTCGTTCCACGAAAGTCAGGGCTTCCTCTCTGGAACTGATTGATCGTCTTTGCGAGGAAATGGATCCGTCAGAAGTTTATTTTGTGATTGGTGACAAACTGAACGGTTATGAAAAATATCTGGCAGACAAATGTAAAGATCGCTTTACGGTGATTGCCATCGTTCCGACAGTGATCAGCGCATATGAGCGTAACAAGCTGATTGAAAGCCAGGTCGGTGTCGTTGTTTCGATTGATCCGACCGGTAAGGGATTATATAAGAGTTTTGCGTATGAGATTTTCAAACGCAGGCCTTCTACACTGATTGCATTTGACGGAAACTCTGCCGGGGCGAATCTGATACAGGAAGCGAAAAACGGCAGATATCGGGCACAGATTTTTGTCAGCCGACACAGCCGTCCGCTCGTGACAAAAGCAGATTCTCTGCACGGTTACGTGAAGGTGTTCGGTGCGGATGATGATATTCTTCCTGAGATC
>JAEEPV010000304.1 GCA_016284975.1 Solobacterium sp. | reverse complement strand
CCTTCTACCCATTCTTTCCCGATTGCGTCATCAGTAGATGCAGGGATTTCAAGATGATTTTCCGGTGTCTGACGGTTGAAGATTCCGAACTCCCACCAGTAATGCGGGATGTTGCCCAGCGCTGCAGCGACCGGGGTATAGCCGGCAGCTTTAATCTTTTCGCAGGTATCAAGGAACTCTTCCCAGGTCGTATTCTCATTCGGCATTTCTGCACCGGCTGCTTTAAGTACAGCGGTGTTGACGAAGAGTGCTTCCCAGTAACCGTTGACCGGAACTGCATACTTCACACCGTCTGCCGGGGAAGCTGCGATTCTTCCATCATCCATGTTTGCCGCATAATCAGGATATTCCTTGCGGATCTCGTCGATTGATACAACTTTGCCTGCCTTTACGAAATCGTTGGCATCTGCTCCGTTGAAGAAGAACAGGACATCTGGTTCCGATCCGGTTTCAAAGTCTGTGACGATTCTTGTTTTGAAGTTTTCATCCGATGTAGCAGAAGTGTCTACGACGGAGTTGCCTGTCTTTGCCTCCCAGGCCTTGACGCTGTCCTTGAAGTTCTGGGCGTTGCCGTCTTCACCAGCGAATGTTGTTGTGACGTTCAGGCTGACCGCACTGGCAGCGGGCTGTGATCCGCCGTCTGTCGTGGTCTCTGCCGGTGTTCCCTCAGAAGTTGATGTGCCGCACGCTGTCATGGACGCCGCTAGAGCGAGACTAAGTGCGATACTCCATAGTTTTTTCATGATTTCCTCCCTTATAGATTTCCTTATCGTGTTGAGATGACGAACCGGTGATCATTCCTGTCCGCTCATCCCGTGAGGCACTGCGCTTGTGCTTCACCTGTATCTTCAGAATAGAGGAAAGCGTTTTCATCTTGAATTGTCAGAGTTGTGACTTTTTGACAAAAATTGTTGAGACCGTATTTCCTTTTTCATCCGGTTCGATCGTGAGTCCGGACTGTTCACCGTACAGGATTTTCAGACGTTTATTGACGTTGCGGATGCCGATATGTGTGCTGTGCGTTTCTTCCGTCGTCTCATCATTCAGAAGGTGATGAATCTTGTCCATGGTTCCCGGATCCGGTACTCCTTTGTTCGTAACGATGATCGTGAGATCGCTGCTGAGAGTCCGTCCGCCTCTGATTTCAATGGAAACCGATTCCATGCCATCCTGGCTTCTTCCGTGTTCCACCGCATTTTCAATGATTGGCTGAATAATCAGTCTTGGCACCATGTATTCCAGTGCCTCTTCATATTCAATCGTCCGTGTACATTCAAACCGGTCCCGGAAGCGGCACTCAATGATATAAAGATACGCATCCACATATTCCAGTTCTTCTTTTAAAGAGATTTGATCACGCTTTTCCCGGTTCAGGGTGGCACCCAGCATTGTGGACAGTGCTTCGATCATTTTCGAAACCTGTTCGTTGCCGTCCATTCTCGCTTCCCAGTTGATGATCTCAAGTGTATTGTTCAGAAAATGCGGATTGATCTGGGACTGCAGTGCGTGAATATTCGCATCCCTTAATGCAATCTCTTCCACATAGATCTTTTCAAACTGATCCTTCAGCTTCAGGCTCATCGTATTGAAATTCATATCGAGATCGGAGATCTCCCCGTTTTCGGTATGTACAGGAACAGTGACCCCGTAATTGCCCCGGGTGATCTCTTCTGAAGCACTGACGAGTTCTTCGACTGGTTTGGAAACACGGTCTGTAACAAAGCGGACAAGCAGAAGTGCAAGTGGAATTATAAACAGAAGGATCAGGACGAATATATTCACCGGTACAGCGAGTTCTTTCTGCACCGCGTCACGGTTGTACTTCACCGCATACAGCATCTCATTGGATCCAAGATCCCTCCGGCTGTAGACAAGATCCACGTCTTTCATAATCACTCTTCCGTCATTCACTTCCCGATCAGCGGGAATGATTGATTCATCCGCACGGTAAATATCCTCCCCATTGAAAAATACGGTCAGTGACTGGTACTGCCACACCGATTTCAGGGATTCAAATATCCTTGGCTCATTCAGGTCCATGAAAAGAACGGCATACGGATGGAAACTGTGATCCATGACATTGCGGACAAGATACACGCGGTTGTTTACGGTTACAAGCACCGTATCTGTATCAATCACTTCTGAGGCCTTCTGAATTGCCTCTTTCGCAAAATTCTGATAATACCGCTGTGATTCATAAAGATAGGTTGAACCGGTATAGTACACACGGTCCGGCTGATCCGTATAGTAAAGACCGGTCATGCGATAGTCTTCATTGAATTTATACTTCTCTCCCAGAAGACTGCTGGTGGAGGAATACAGGCCGGATTCGTTTCCGTCTTTCTGATATCGCTCATAAATGTCACGCAGCCGTCCGTTATAGGAAATATCCTTGGACTGTTCGATGCAGTCATTCAGACGCAGGGTGCAGATTTCAACCGCTTTTTCCATAGTTGTGGAGATGGTCCGGTGGACCTGGGTATTCAGACTCCTGGAAATAAAACCCGTCAGAACAACCGCAATTAAAATCAGCGGCAGAAGCCACATGATTGCCAGCATATTCAACATGGACCATTTTAACGATCGGCGTTTTTTCATAGTGTTCATCTTGATTTTACTTCATCCCGTTTCCGCTGCTTCAGAAAAAGGGCGGATGCCCTTATTCAAGATTCAGATAATTCCGGTAGATTTCACAGGCCGTTTCCGCGTCCTTTTCCTCCTCCATCTCCGCAAACACCCGCAGGAGAGGTTCCGTGCCGGAGAACCGCACCGAGATCCACCCGCCGTTTTCAAACAGCACCTTACAGCCATCCATATAGCTGATTTCTTTTATGGTCCAGGGAAATTCCGGAACTTTCCGGTCTTCCAGGATCTGTTTCTGAAACGCTTCCTTCAGTTCCGGACTGAATCGGTAATTGTGCTCGGCCATAAATGCCTTTCCGCATTCCCGTTCTATCTCTTTGAAAATTTCCGTCATTTTCATACCGGTGACAGCAATCATCTCGGTAAGAAGCGCAGCCGCATAGACGCCATCTTTTCCTTTGATGCGTCCGAGGATTGCCATACCGCCGGAGGATTCTCCGCCGATGACCGCACCGGTTTCATCCATTTTGGACGAGATCCATTTGAAGCCGACTGGTACTTCATAGCACGTTTCTCCGAATGATTCGGCAAGCCGGTCCAGACGGTGTGTTGTGCAGAGATTCCGGACACACGGTCCCTTCATGCCTCTGTACTTCACAAGATACCAGTACAGAAGAACCAGCACATCATTCGGGGAAAGATAATTACCGCAGTTATCGATGATGCCAATCCGGTCGGCATCACCATCTGTCGCGATACCGAGATCACATTCCTTATCCACCACATAGGTCGCAAGTTCTCGCATCGCCGCAAGATTGGGTGCCGGCATCCTTCGTCCGAACAGGGTGTCATGATTTCCGTGAATCGTATCAACGTTGCAGCGGGCGGTAATCAGAATCGTCTTGATGGAAGTTTCCGAAACACCGTACATCGGATCAAGAGCCACATGAAGATACGCATCCCGGATCGCTTTGGTGTTGATATCATCCAGAATTGAATCAATGTAGTCATTCTGCGGGCGGATGATTTCAGCTGCACCAGTCTCGAACGCTTCTTCGATGGGAATGATACGGATGGGTTTCCGGACTTCCGCGATCCGCCGTTCGATGTCCGCCGTCACATCAATCGATGCGTCCCGTCCGCCATGGGTGAAGATCTTTACCCCGTTATACAGCGCCGGGTTATGGCTTGCGGTGACCATCATGCCATAATGCAGTCCTTTCTGCTGGACATAGTACATTACGAGCGGTGTCGGGCACGATTCGCTGATCAGCTGACAGTGAATCCCTTCAGCCGCCAGAACTTCCGTGATCCAGTACATGGCTTCTTTCGCAAGAAATCTCCGGTCATAGCCGATTACGATTCCCTCGTTTTCAACGTGTTCCTCCTTCATCTTGTCCGCCATGGCGCGGGCGAGAATCTGAATGTTTTCCTTGGTGAATTCATCACCGATGATGGCTCTCCAGCCGCCTGTTCCAAATCTGATCATGATGACCT